>CAYUCW010000013.1:36569-40578 GCA_964443435.1 uncultured Caulobacteraceae bacterium
ATAAAAGTGCCTTTTTTAATTTTTCCGATATTAATTATTGGCTGTATTGGTTTTTTTATATATGAATTTTTAAAACCTAAAAATAATTTAGATTATGATTTACAAAAACTAAAAGGTAATGAATTGAAAAAGGCAAAACTTCCTGAAAATTATTCTTATGCTAGGGCGCAGTTTGAAATGGAGCTTATGGCAATTAAAAATGCCGAAAAGCTAAAACGTCAAAAGTATGCCAAGATTGATTTTGCATGGAAACTTGCCTGCGTTGGTCTTGGAATGATGCTTTTTGGCGTGACTGAAAATGCAATGGGATTTTTTGGTGCGTTAGGTCTTGCATTGCTAGCAGGTGGGGCAACTGGTTGGGTTGGTTCTTTAATAAGTACTTCTCTTGCAAATGCCGATGAAAAGAAAAATGCAAAAATTGTAAAAACAAAAGAATTAATCAGTGCGCCAATTGTACAAAGCCAAAGCCTTAATGATGGGCGCTCTGATTTGGTAAAAGGCATTATTGCCGAAACCGCAACTAGCCTTCAAAAACTAAGTGATACAAGTTCAAAGCTTCGCCATTCTGAATCAATTGATACTATTAATTCTATAGTTGCGACTGGTAAAAGGCTTATGGGGCAGGTTGCGGCAATGCCAGAAAAACTTAATATTGCTCAGCGCGTATTCACTTATTATTGCCCCGAAACCCTTAGTGTGGCTGAAGGGCTTATAAAGCTTGAAAATGAGCCTAAGCCAGATGGGGCAAGAATTATAGCCACACAGAATGTATTAAAACGTATTCAAATCCTCTTTGAAAGCACAGAGCTTGAACTTAAGGAAGATGACGCCAAAGAACTTGATATTAATCTTAAACTTCTTGAGCAGTCATTACAGTCAGATATCGGCATAAAAATTAAATAGATTCAAAATATCTTAAAACTATTTCGTTATTAGTTCTTCATGAAATTTGAAATGAAGAATTACGAAATTACACTTTCTGCGAATAATAAATATATTCCAGGGCTTGATGGCTTAAGGGCATTATCAATTCTTATTGTTTGGGTTGCCCATTTAGGTTTTGAAAAAATTGTCCCTGGCGGGCTTGGCGTAACTGTATTCTTCTTTATTTCTGGCTTTTTGATTACAAGGCTTTTGGCATCTGAACAGAATGAAAATGAAGGCAATATAGATTTAAAGAATTTCTATATAAGAAGATTTTTACGCTTAATGCCGGCATTATTTGTGTATGTAATTGTCTTAAGTATTATTGCCGCTTTATTCAATGCCGCGCCTTTAATAGTGCATTTTTTATCGGCAATGTTCTATTTCGTGAATTATTATGATGCGCTTGCCCCAATGCTTAATTGGCCAGAACGCATTATTCCTTGGGGGCAATTATGGTCACTTGCCGTCGAAGAGCATTTCTATCTTATTTTCCCTGCGCTCTTAGTATTTCTTGGACGCACACATAAACAAAGACTTATTCTTATTGTTTCACTTATTATTCTTAGTGCTTTATGGCGTTTTATAGCATTTTTCGTTTTTAATCTTGGTGATGATTATACATATCAAGCGACAGATACTCGCTTTGAGTCTATAGCTTGGGGATGTTTACTTGCGGTAATAATGGACGGCAGTAAGAAAGTTTCAAAATATATTGTAAATCTTCCAGTTTTCATAATTGCGATTGCAATGATTTTATTCACGCTTTTATATAGAAATGATGATTTCAGGGCGACGCTTAGATATACAATTCAAGGAATAGCTTTATTTTTAATTATTTATAATTTGTATTTTAATAAATATTTGAATTTCGCTATAAATATTCTTGAAACCAAATTTCTAAGGCATTTTGGAAGATTATCATATTCAATTTATCTTTGGCACTGGCCTATAATTTGGTATTTACGCGATTATGGCCATGCGGAGAGTATGAGTATGCAAAATATGCTTATTTCAATTATTATCGGCTATGCTTGCGCAATTATTTCTTATAAATTAGTAGAAATGCCAATGTTTAAGCTTCGTAAGAAATTTGGCGCACACCCCGTAGAAGATATGTCAAAAGCCTAATTATTTAGGGATTGCGTCCTCAAACTTATCGGCATTTGATAAAGGCTTATAAAGCTTCATCCAACCCATTGCTATTAGTATAGCACTTATGCCGCCAAATAATACCGCATTAACTGGGCCAAGAATTCTTGCGGCGATTCCCGATTGGAACTCTCCTAATTCATTAGAAGCAGATATAAATACCATTGAAACCGCCGAAACCCGTCCGCGCATTTCATCAGGCGTTGCAAGCTGTATAAGGCTTGAGCGAACATAAACCGAAACTTCGTCTGCGGCGCCTGCGATTATTAAGCATGCAACCGATATTGGTACGGATTTAGAAAGTCCAAAGCCAATAATTGACAAACCAAATAGTATAACCGCGCCAAACATCCATTTACCAACATTCTTATTAATCGGATTGATTGATAGATAAAATGCGATTGTAGCCGCCCCAATTGCCATTGAAGATCTTAAAATACCTAATGCAATTGGCCCGGCATGCAATATGTCTTTGGCAAAAACAGGCAATAATGCCGTTGCGCCCGCAAGCAAAACTACCGCTAAATCAAGTGAGATTGCGCCAATAATAATTTTATTACTAAAGACATATCTAAAACCTTCTTTTATAAGTTCAAAGGAATTACCATCGCGTTTTGCCATATTTTGTTTTGGCACTTTAATTATTAATACCAAAATAAAAGCGATAAATACTAAACTAAAGGCGGTTGAATAAACAATTGCCGTGCCAAAGCCATAAATAATGCCACCAATCGCAGGGCCCACCATTGTCGCCATTTGATAGGCAAGGGAGTTAAGGGCGATGGATTGCGGTAATTCTTCTTTGGAAACCAAGGAAGGCGCGATGGCATTCATCGCAGGGCCGAAAAATGCACGAATTATCCCGAGACCAATTGCCACTATATAAATAAGAAGCATAGCGGTTTCTTTATCGGATCTTGTCGAGGAAATTAATAATATTGACAATATAAGTTCAAGAATAATACAGAGTATAAGTATTTTTTTGCGATTAAACTTATCAATTAAAGTTCCCGAAATTGGCGATAATATAAAAATTGGTAAAAATTGTAATAAGCCAATAAAGCCAAGCACTAATGCACTTTCATTAATTGATTTGCTTAGGCGCGCGATTTCATAGGCATTCCACGCAATGGCAACCGATTGTATCTGAAGGCCAAGGCTTATTAAGATTCTTACAAAATAGAATTGTGTGAATTCTTTATTCTTAAAAACCTTCAAAGAGGGATTATTTAATATATTCATTGTTCGCTTAATTTCACATTTTTCATTCAAATGAAAGAATCTTGATGCATTAATATGTAATAATCCCTTTATCTTTCTAAATTAATGAGTAAATAGCGCGCGTTTAGAAAAGAAAGTGGATTAATGGGCATTAATATTGCGATAGATAGTGAAGAATATAATCTATCAATAGAAAATATATATGCCGAAGTTTTTGGTCCTGGTCGCTTTGCAAAGGCGGCAAGCGTTTTGCGCGAAAATAATAAATGCCTTTATGAAATTTCAAGACTTGCATTCAAAGACAATGAATTAATCGGTGGTTGCCGAATGTGGCCTATAAGTTTTGAAGGCGGCGCAGACGCTATATTTCTTGGGCCAATTGCAATTAAACCTGAATATCGTAAATTTGGAATCGGGAGAAAGCTTTTAGAAGCCGTTATCACCGCTAATAAAAATTCTGAAAACCAGAATATTATTCTTGTTGGCGATTTTCCATTTTTTGGACGTTTTGGCTTTGAAAAAATTCCTAATGGTTTAATTAAAATGCCGCTTCCGGTTGATGCCAATCGTTTATTATGGCTTAAAAATTATGAAACTACTGGGATTTCGGGCGCGGTTTTCGCCCCTCTATAAACCAAGTCAAAAGCGCAATTAATCCAAGAATTAAAGCCATTATTCTATTATCAATTAAGGGCTTTAGGGTTTGGGTTAT
>CAYUCW010000013.1:40678-43422 GCA_964443435.1 uncultured Caulobacteraceae bacterium
TAAAGTTTTGATTATTAAGCATAATATTAAGGTTTTGCGCCGCGCCATATATTTTTATATCAAGACTATCATCTTTGGTTTCAATAATAGTTTGAATATTATCAAGCTTTGGATCTTTCATAAGCCAATGAATTGTTCGTTTAAATAAATCACGGAACGGTCCACCATTGTCATAGCCGCGCTGCCATAGCCATGGCGTATCCGAAAGGAATACCGCAATGCGCCCCTTTTGGGTTTCATCAATAATAAACACTGGATTTGTATCGTTTTCTAATAAAGTTTGCCCCGTGGTTGCGGCTATATTTAAACCGCGCCATTTGCCCCAATTGGGGTAGTTATTTTCAAGGTTTTTGGTAATCGGATGTCTTTTACCTAAATCACTTAATTGCGCTTTAAATTCATCTTCTTTGTATGATTTAATCGGTTTTAAAGGCAGAATTTCACTTAAAGAAGTTGTCATCACTCCTTGTGAATTTGCTTCATCGGGCCCCGCAAGCATAAGAAATGCACCGCCGTTTGTAATATAGCTTTTTATTCGGTTTATATAATAGCTTGGAATGGCATCAAGGCTTTTAAATCTATCAAAAATAATAAGATCAAAACTATTTAGTTTTGTGTCAAATAATTCGTCAATTGGAAAAGGAATTAGTGATAATTCTTCTTCCGGTACTAAATTATATTTATCTGGGGTTCTTAAAATAGTGAAATGCACCATATCAATATTTGCATCTGATTTTAAAAGCTCACGCCAAGCACGCGTGCCTTCATTCGGAACGCCTGTAACTAATAAAACTCTTAGGCGGTCTAATTCACCATTAATTTTTAAGCTTATGGCGTTATTTGCTTTGGAAACCTCATTTATAGAAGATTTAACCTCAAACGCAAAACTATTCTCACCACGCTTCTTAATCGGTAAATTTAAAGTAATTTCTTTATTGGGTTCAATTGTTTGCGTTTCAATAATGCCGATTTCATTATAAATATTTATACTTGAGTATTTATTAGAATTGGTTTCATCAATAAGTTTTAGCTTTATTTTGGCTTCTTCATTAAGGCCGACGTTATAGGGCGCACCAATAAGCTTTAAATACGGATCAAACTCATTTTTTTTACCTATAATAATATGATGAAAAGGGGTGTTGGGAATTGTATTTATTTTATCAATTCCATCGCCAATATAAATTATTCCGCCCAATCTTTTAGTATCTATATTATTATTTATATTTGCCAGTGCATCATTAATATTGGTTTTTGATTCAATTATAATCGGCTCAATATTTCTATATAAAAGGCTTTGTTTTGCGGCTTCTAATGCTTTTTGCGCGGCTTTGTCACGATTTGCGGCGCTCATAGATGGGCTTTTATCTATAATGATAGTTGCTATATCTTTGATTGGTTCAAGCTTAGCATTAATGCTTATGGGGTTTAAAATGCTTAAGAGTATGCCCAAGCATAAAATGCTTCTTAAGATAATATTTCTTTTGGGAACTATTTTTTGATTGGCAAATATATAAATGATTAAGCTTAGAATGCTTAAGCCAATCAAAGCATATAACCAAAATCCAGAAATAATTGGGTCAAAACTTATTTGCATGGTCAATTTTGCTTTTTCGGTTTTAAGCGGCTTAATAAAGCATTCAGATGGGTCTGATCATTTTTATATTGACCTGTAAGCGCATAAATATAAATATTTATCCCTGAACGAATTGCCATTTCTCCATTTGGCTTTGCCCAAGCTTCTGCAAAATCACCATTCGTAATTATAATCGGGCTTACGCCATCATTTTGAGTTTTTAAAAATGATTGATTGGCAATTTTAATTTCGCAATTTCCATACCTGCCATAAAAATTATTTAATAAATAATAGGATTTAAATAAAACCGACTCGCTTTTTATTGTTTCAAGATTGGGGATATTAAGGCCACTTATGGCAAGACCTAGGATATTATTAGAACTTACCGAAGAACGCGATTGCCCGCGCGTATCTATAAATAAGATTCCACCATTATTAATATATTGATTTAATTTGATTTTATTAGCCTGACTAAGGGCTTGCATATTATTTGGTAAATACCAATAAATAATCGGATATTTTTGTATATCTATAGTATTTAAATCTATCCCTATCGCGCCAATAGGCTCATAATTAGTTCTTTCTTTAAGTGCATTTGCAAGTGCCCCAAGCCCAAGCTTGGCTTTATTATCATGACTAGTGTCATTTGAAAGAATATAAGGCAAAGCGATATTTTGCGCATTTGCTTGATTAGGAAATGGAAATAAAAAGAATAAAAGCCAAATTGCGTTAAATTTTTTCATTCTTGAACTTAGGATATTATCCATAAATAATAAAATACAAATTATAAAAATTAGGATTTTCGAGTAATTACTTAAACCAGATTTTTCCATATTAATTTCTTTAATACCGCTTGTATTTAAAGGTTTAATTTTAAAATTTTTTGGCACGGCTTGAATTATTTTTATATAATTTTCCGCTTCATAAATTCCAGGTGGGTAATCAAGATTTGATGATTGAATATTAAAATTTGGCGGCATTGAAGCAATGTTTTCAGGTGCAACAAAATTACCATAGCCATCAAGAATAAGTTTGGCATTAAAACTTAAATTTGTATTGCCTATAAGATTATTGATTTTCCCTTCGGGCTCAATTGCAATTAAATGCCTAAGTATTTTTACCTGAAGCCCAGATAAGGCAAAGCCCGACCAATCGGGGGAAGCACTTGTAT
>CAYUCW010000014.1:0-6668 GCA_964443435.1 uncultured Caulobacteraceae bacterium
GGTAAATCGCCAACTGCGCCGCCCGCGTGTTTGGAAAAAAACTTGCGCACCGGTGAGATTTTATCGGTAAGGCCAATGCCAATATTACGCGCAATTCGAAGTGGTGTGAAATCATTTGAAAATAATCTTACAAAACCATCACAGGCCATAGCCACCATCATAGTATCGGTGCGCCGCCATGCCGCATAATTTTCAAGCGTCACACTATCGCCAATATCAAGCCCATTAGTTTTGGCATCCCTTAAACATTCAGCAAGCGCGGCAACATCTTTAAGACCAAGATTAAACCCCTGCCCTGCGACTGGGTGGATGCCGTGACACGCGTCCCCCGCAAGGGCAATGCGCGGTAAATACCATTTTTGTGCAAGCTTCATGCCTAATGGATATGAAAAAATCTTAGAAATTATTTTAATTTGTCCCAAGCTATCGCCAAATCTATCCATAATTAATTGTTCAATTTCACTATTCGATAGCTTTAGGATTGCATTTGCGGTTTTTGGCGGCTCTGACCAAACCAAACAAGCCTTATTGGTTTCAAGCGGCAATATTGCAAACGGGCCATTTGGCAAGAAATATTCATAAGCAATATTATTATGCGGATTTTCAAATTCTAAAGTGGTTACTATGCCGGTTTGATTATAAGCAAAATCATTGGTTTTAATGCCTGATTCCCTACGCACAAAAGAGCCGCGACCATCCGCGCCCACTAATAAATCGCCTTTTAACTCAATGCCTGATTTTAAAACCGCACTTATGCTTCCGCCATTATTAGTGAATGAAATAATCTCATCGGGGTTAATTCGTGTAATATTGGCCGCTTTATCCGCCACCTTATCAAGGGCAAAGCGCATATGACGATTTTCAACCAAAAAGCCCAAAGGCTCATCGGCGGAGATTTCATCCTTATCAAAATGCAGTGAAAAACCAAGAGAACCGCCCTTCATAGCGCCATCTTTTAATTTTCCATCAGAAACCAGAATCTCATTAATTGGGGTGAATTTTAAAAACTCTTTGACGCCAAGCTTTTCAAGCATGCGCATATTGGCATAAGCAATCGCCGAAGCGCGCCCATCATAAGCATCATCAAGCATGGTTTCAGGCGTAATTTTATCAATCACAATTGATTTTATGCCATATTCATTAAGAGCAAGCGCAAGCGTAAGTCCAACAAGACCGCCCCCCGCAATTATTACTTCGGTTTCAAGGTTTTTTTGCATTCCTTATTCTAGCTTAAATTTCACAAAGCAAAAGAATAAATAACAATGAAAAACTGCGACTTTTTTACTAAAATTAACCAGAAAATAACCATAAACCGCGAAAGAATATGAGATTAAAATATAAGCACACCAAAGGCAAACCCATGAGCAAGGCTTTAAACCCTGAAACTGAATATTATCAAATGAGCATTAAAGACAGAATCTTTAGAGATCTAACTTTAGGCAGCTTAGTCATATTTTCAATAATGGCGTTCTTAGCCAATTTAAGCTTTCACTCAACTGACCCAAGTTTTAATGTTGCAACATCATTAGAAGTAAAGAATTGGCTTGGTGGAATGGGTGCGGGTTTTGCCGATATATCAAATCAGTTTTTTGGAATTTCATCTATTCCTATTTTTATATTTATTGGAATTGCCTGTGTATTCGGACTTGTTAAAGGCCCATTTGGCATAGAGCGCGCAAAACTAAGATTATTCCTTGGATTGCTTGGCTTTGTATTTTTATGCATGTGCCTATCATCAATGCCAGTAAGCAATAATTGGCCAATGGCGGTTGGGCTTGGCGGCTTGCTTGGTGATTTCACTTTAGGGGCTTTTACATTTGCATTTCAACACGCACCAATTGCCAAGCTTATATTTGGAATTTTGGCATTTTTTGCCATGCTTGTTTGCGCATTCTTTGTATTTAACCTTAAGAATAATGATATTGAATCAGTGTTTGATACGCTTGGCTATTATTATGCAAGCTTTAGAGTAATGCTTGATAATCTTGGCAAGCCAAAATCAAAACAGAAAATAGCGCAAAAACCTTTACCGGTTAAGCGCGAAGCAAAGCCGCAAACTAAGCCTATTATAAAGCCATTAATTAAAGCCACACCCAAAATTAATATTGGAAATATCCAAGTTGAAACCCCGAAGGCCAAAGAGCGCCCAAAAAATATTCGTGAGTTACAGCAATCTTTACCGCTTGATATTAATGGTTTCCAATTGCCAAGCATTGAAATTTTGGCGCGTCCCACTGCGCGTAATCAAAAGCATGATGAAAGTGCATTAAAGCATAATGCCTCTATCCTTATGTCTGTACTTACCCAATATAAGGTTGATGGGCATATAATTAATGTGCGTCCAGGGCCAGTTGTTACATTATATGAGCTTGAGCCAGAAGCAGGCATAAAATCAAGCCGCGTTATTGGACTTGCCGATGATATTGCCCGTTCAATGGCGGCATTGTCTTGCCGTGTTGCCGTGGTTAAAGGGCGAAATGCCATTGGTATTGAATTACCAAATCAGCACCGCGAAGCGGTTTTCCTCCGAAGCCTGCTTTCAAGCCGTGCTTATGAAAACCCTGAGATTTCTTTACCTATGGCTTTGGGTGAAACTATTGGCGGAGAGCCAACAATTGTAGATCTTGCCAAAATGCCTCACTTACTTATCGCAGGTACAACGGGTTCAGGTAAATCGGTGGGTATTAATGCCATGATTTTATCATTGCTTTATAAGCTTACTCCAGATCAATGTAGATTTATAATGATAGATCCAAAAGTGGTGGAGCTTTCGATTTATAATGATATTCCGCATCTTTTGACCCCAGTTGTGACCGACCCTAAGAAAGCGGTTTGCGCGCTTAAATGGGCGGTAAGAGAAATGGAAAACCGCTATCAATTACTTGCCAAACTTGGGGTAAGAAATATTGCGGGCTATAATGAAAAAGTAATCGAAGCCAATAAAAAAGGTCAATTGTTTGAATTCCGCGAAAAAACAGGTTGGGATTCTGATACTGGTGAGATTATTTATGAAACCATAAAAATTGAACCTAAATCAATGCCTTTCATCGTAGTAGTAATTGATGAGATGGCCGATTTAATGATGGTTGCCGGTAAAGAAATCGAAGGCCTTGTTCAAAGGCTTGCGCAAATGGCGCGTGCGGTGGGTATTCACCTTATTATGGCAACCCAAAGACCATCGGTTGATGTTATCACCGGCACAATCAAAGCCAATTTCCCAACCCGTATTTCATATATGGTTACTTCGAAGATTGATTCGCGCACAATTTTGGGCGAATCAGGCGCAGATCAATTATTGGGTAATGGCGATTTATTATTTATGACCAATGGCGGAAAAATAAGCCGCCAACATGGTCCATTTGTTTCCGATGATGAAGTTCGTCAAATTGTTGCCGCATTAAAAGCGCAAGGTAGCCCCGACTATTTCGATGACATTACCGCTGGTGATGATGATGACGGTAATATTAGTGTTACTTTCGGAAATTCTGGCGATGATTTATTCGATAAAGCGGTGCATATTGTGGCAACAGAGCGTAAGGTATCTACAAGCTTCCTGCAAAGACAGCTCAAGATTGGTTATAATCGCGCCGCTGACTTAGTCGATAGAATGGAAAGAGAAGGTATGATTTCTTCGGCAAACCATGTAGGTAAGCGTGAAATCCTTATGCCAGATCACAGAAATTAGAATCGAAACTATAATGAATAAACGTAATTTAATAATGGGGGTTTTAAGCCTCTTGCTTTGTCCCCTTTTGGCAAAAGCGGAAACCCTTACGGGAGCAGCATTAAATAATGCGGTGAGCGCTGCCAATCAAAGCATAAATTCAATCGGCTCTATTACTGGTAAGTTTATTCAAACAAATCCCAATGGTTCATCTTCGGGCGGGAAATTTTGGCTTAATCGCCCAGGAAAACTTAGGTTTGAATATGCCGCGCCAAATCCACTTTTACTTGTTTCAAATGGCAAAGAAGTATCGGTTGGCAATACAAGACTTAAGACCGTGCAAAGATACCCATTAAGGTCAACACCGCTTTTCTTCCTTTTGAAACCTAATGTAAATCTTGCAAATGACGTAAGTATTATAAGCGCCCGCAAAGAACAAGGTTTCACCATTCTTACTTTGCGCGATAAAAAGCGTGAAGCAAATGGGGATCTTAATATTATTTTTAATTCAAGCATGAAGCTTATAGAATGGTCAATTAAAGATAGGCAAAACCAAATCACCCGTGTGCAAATTACGGAAATTACGGCAGGGACTTTATTGCCAGCCTCACAATATTATATTCCTGATCCACCGAAAACTCGAATCACAAAATAAACGTTGCATATTTAACACAAATGAAAATTAAATATTTTTTATTTGCATTTATTTCTGATGTGTTGTATAAGTGCAATAGTTGTTCTTAACATTATTTAGAATCTCTAGTCAATTTTCTAGATTAATTTCAACTACCGGTTTCCCCTCCCGGATTACACACTACGCCCAGCATTGCTGGGCGTTTTTATTTGCCTTAAGTTTTTGAAGCTTGTCTTTTGCGAAATTGCAATATAATTACTTATTGGTAACAAGTGGAAGCGAATGACAAAAATTAAATTAGCTAGTTGGAACATTAATTCTGTAAGACTAAGAATAAATACTATTGCAGACTATGTTAAGCTTGAAAGCCCCGATATACTGGCATTGCAAGAAATTAAATGCCAAAACGAAGAATTCCCTATCGAAGCCTTCAAAAATATGGGCTATGACTATCTATCTATAAATGGACAAAAAGGTTTTCATGGCGTGGCAATTGCGTCAAAAATCCCATTTACTGAAACTTCAATACCCGAATTTTGTATGCATGGCCATTCAAGGGTCGCAAGTATTAATATTAATAATAATATTTTGCATAATTTATATATTCCGGCGGGCGGCGATATTCCTGACCCTACCGAAAATGATAAATTCGCTCATAAGCTTGACTTCTTAAGCCGTCTTGAAAAATATTTAGATGAAAATAAGGCTCTAAATAAAATAATAGTGGGTGATTTAAATATTGCCCCGCATATTAATGATGTTTGGTCGCATAAGGCGTTATTAGATGTCGTAAGCCACACGCCAATTGAAACCGAAACCCTTGAACGGCTTAGAATTAATGGCGAAATGCATGATATTGCGCGCCTTAAGCACGGCGAAAATGACAAGGTTTATTCATGGTGGTCATATCGCGCCAAAGACTGGACAATAGGCAATAAAGGCCGCAGACTTGATCATATTTGGGTTTCAAAAAACCTTTTGGAAAAAACCAATATTGATAGTTTTGCCGTTTATAAAGACACTCGCTCTTGGGAAAAACCTTCAGATCATGTGCCAATAAGCGTAGAAATTGATTTAAGCTAAACCCTTAAACTATAGCCGCCATCTTCGGTGTGAAGAATATCTTTTGTGCCAATAAATTGGTTAAGTTTTTGGCGCAAACGATAAATATGGGTTTCCAATGTATGGGTGGTAATACCATCATTATAACGCCATACTTCACGCAGTAGTTCTTCACGGCTTACGGCACTACCTTTGGCCTGATTAAGATATATAAGAATTTCCGCTTCTTTATCCGTAAGTTTTAATTCACTTCCGTCAGGTGATAATAATGAATGATGGCTTATATTTAGCTTATATCCCATTATATCGAGGCTTTGCATTAATTGCTCTGACTTAAGTCTTAGAAGGATTTTGATTTTCGCTTCTAATACGCCAAATCTTACTGGCTTTTTGATATTTATAATATTGCCATTATCAAATGCTTCGGTGCCAATAATTATTATTGAAGATTCAGGATATTT
Source organism: uncultured Caulobacteraceae bacterium (assembly GCA_964443435.1). Taxonomy (GTDB): domain Bacteria; phylum Pseudomonadota; class Alphaproteobacteria; order Caulobacterales; family Aquidulcibacteraceae; genus Pseudaquidulcibacter. The sequence goes on from CAYUCW010000014.1 coordinate 5,822, forward strand.
TTTTAAAAGATTTTCGGTTTCTTCATTTTGACTTAAGATCAAAATCGCCGCAGATTTCATTAAATCTTCATCGGAAGTTTCGCAATGCTCAAGTTTAACTGGCTCAAACTCTTCTTTGGAAATAAACCAATTCGCAAGGGCATCATAAATTAATGGTTCAAAATCAATAAGAAATATTTTATGTTTGCGTGCCATAATATATATATGACCTAGATTCTTAATAATTGAAAGCAAATTATGAATATTTTTGAAATTGTGCCTATTCTCGACAATAGCCGTGGCCTGATTAAAATTAATGGCAAAGCTTATGAATGTGCACTTGGCAAATCTGGTGTAATTAATGCCCAAGATAAGCGCGAAGGCGATAATAAAACCCCGATAGGTACATGGAAACTTGAAACCCTTTTTTATAGGGCCGATAAAATCCCTGCGCCTATTTCACCATATACACCAAAAATCATAGGCCCGAATGATGGTTGGTGTGATGCAAGTGATGATGAAAACTATAATAGTTTTGTTAGCCATCCCTATAAATCATCGGCGGAGAAATTATGGCGCGATGATGGCGCATATGATATTATTTTCTCGACTTCACATAATCAAAATCCGATAATTAAAAATATGGGATCTGCTATTTTCCTTCATTGCGCCAAGGAAAATTACACGCCTACTGAGGGCTGTGTGGCTTTAAAATACACAGATTTACTTATTCTTTTGGAAAATTGCACCGGCGATGATTATATAAAAATTCTATCTATGCCCGAATAAGGCCGTACCAATTCTTATATGGGTTGCGCCAAACATGATTGCGGCTTCAAAATCGCTACTCATGCCCATTGATAATTCA
>CAYUCW010000014.1:6768-20814 GCA_964443435.1 uncultured Caulobacteraceae bacterium
CCAATAAGCCTTAATTCAAGACCTGTTTTATCGCGTGACGCAAAATGATTTATGCCTTCAATAACTTTATTTTCGCCAAAAACCTTCTGACCTGATGCAATTGCATAATCAATTACATCTAAGGTCTGTGTTTTACAGGCCGCAGTAAGCGTAATATCATTGGGGTTACGACCAAACTTTTTTGCTGCTATAGATATTTTTGATAATATATCTTCACGGGCAATTTTGAAATCAATCTTAGACATGCAGACAGCTTTAAACCAGATTTGTAAAAAAGCGAAACTTTTTTGTAAGCCCGCGCCCTTTCAAATTCTTTTAATGCGTGATGAATTAAGGCCTTTTGATTTTACGCACTTACCAAATAATGCATTATATATTTACCGCTCTAATCAAGCACTTGAACCTAATATCTCACGTGATTTTTTAATTGCAAATAATCAAAAATTTGTAAGAAAATATAAATTCAAGGGCTCACACTTCGCCAATAAAAATATAAAGAATTTTCAAAGATCTAAAGCTTTTGGGCTTTTATCAATATCGGCACATAATCAATCGGAAATTTTAAAAGCCTTGAAGCTTAGGCCTGATTTTATAATCTATTCGCCAGTTTTTAATTCAGAAAGTAAAAGCGCAAAATCACCAAAGGGTATTATAAAACTTATGGGAATTACACGAATATTTAAAAATGCAAAGATTTATGCGCTGGGCGGTATAAATACCAAAACCATAAAAAGGCTTAAAAATACAAATATTGCAGGAATAGCCGGCGTAAGCTTTAGAATCTAAAAGCTGATTCTACTTTAACGCTTGGTGATTTACGCTCATTAAAGCGATTATCTTTATTTTTTTCATTTATTTCTTGAACGCTTACTTCGCCGCCAACACGAATATTTTTAGTAACATCAATATATGCGCCCGCCGAAGTGCTTGCGTTCGGGGTCGGGGTAGTAAGGTTTGGCTTCTGTGGCTGTTCATTAGCGCCAAAAGTAACACCCCAACGTGCGCGTGGCGAAACTTTTACAGTAGCTCTAGGGCCAGAACGATTATTCCAAGAATTTACACCCGAATCAAGTTCAGATCCGAAAGTAAATCTTTCATACCAAGGCGTTCCACTTGTAGCAGGCGTATTTATAGGATTATTTTTGCGGGCCTGTGCCGCAGATTTAGATTGGTTTTGGGCTTGTGCAGAAGCAGGGGCAACACATAATGTTGCCGCAGCAATTGTCAAAGCTATTATTTTAAAGCTTTTATTCACAACACACCCCAAATCTAAAATACTCAATACACAAAAAGTTAACATTCACAAATTAACAATTCGTCATTAAATATGGTTAGACTTAAATTACACAATTTCTTAAAATAATCTATAAATCTAATTAAAATACTAATTTATATTATATTATTAATTTAACTAAGATTGTAAAGCCATATTTTTTTTACGGTTTTATGAATATGAATCTAAATCGTTGCTTAATTAACACTATTTAGCTCATAAAGTACATTTTTTTGAAATAATTGGCTTTTTCATCCAATTCTCAAAGATATTTAATAATTGTTTTCTGAATTACGGCTTGCCTTTAGTAAAATGCTTTGGTTAAAGCATTAATGCATTATTTGTGGTATATTTTTATAAAATGAAATATACAGCATTTATACCATGTGGTCACAGGGCATTGCCCATATTTGCGGAGAAGTATAATGCGCAAAACTGCGCTTAATTTATTTATCACCTTGTCATTGGCGCTTCCTATGGGTGCTTGTATGACAAAACCGAAAACCGCGCCTGCGGCTGTTGACACTAATCAAGTTGTATCTAAGAAACGCGAACCTTTAAAAGTTTTCGGCTCTAAGAAGAAAACTGGTGAAAATGCAAGTATTGGCGTTAATAGCTATTTATGGCGTGCGACACTTGATACTTTAAACTTTTTCCCAATTCTTTCAGCAGATCCATTTGGTGGCACATTTATTACTGACTGGCATTCTAATGCCGGCGTAGCCGGTGAGCGTTTTAAAGTTCAAGTTTTTATTCTTGATACGCGCCTTCGTGCTGATGGTATTTCGGTTCAAGTTTTCCGTCAAACCAATAATAATGGTGTTTGGACTGATGCAAGTGTTGACCCTGATACCGCGTTACAGATTGAAAATGCAATTCTAACTCGTGCACGTCAATTAAGAATTTCAAATATCGAATCTGAAAAATAATAACTAACCCGAATCTACCTATTTTTAAAATACGCTATTTGATAATTAGTTATTTTAAAATTCGGTATTTCGGGTTTTTTATTTATGTCTATTTTGCAAAGCAAATATTTTGGCAATAATTAAAGCAAAACAATAAAGTAAAACCTATGCAAGAACGTTATAATCCGACTTCTATTGAATCTAAACAGCGCGCACGTTGGGAAGAAGTTAATCTATTTCTTACGGGGCCTATCGATAAATCGAAAAAGAAATCTTATGTCCTAGAGATGTTTCCATATCCATCTGGGCGGATTCATATGGGTCATGTAAGAAATTATGCATTGGGTGATGTTATTGCCCGCAAAGCTCATGCCTCAGGTTATCAAGTTCTTCATCCTATGGGTTGGGATGCTTTTGGTTTACCTGCTGAAAATGCCGCCATGGAAAGAGGTGAGCATCCAGGGAAATGGACTTATGAAAACATAGCAAGCATGAAAGCACAACTTAAAATGCTTGGTTTTTCAATTGATTGGTCGCGTGAGTTCGCAACTTGTGACAAGACATATTACAAACATCAACAAAGATTATTTATTGAAATGTTCAATAAAGGTCTGGTTTATCGCAAAATGTCCAAAGTTAATTGGGATCCAGTTGAAAATTCGGTACTAGCGAATGAACAAGTTGTTGATGGTAAAGGCTGGCGTTCTGGAGCGGTGGTAGAACAAAGAGAGCTTAATCAATGGTTCTTTAAAACTACTTATTTTGCAGATGATTTAATTGATTCGCTTGCAAGCCTGAATGAATGGCCAGAGCGCGTTATTTCACAACAATTTAATTGGATTGGTCGCTCTAAAGGTCTTGAATTTAGTTTTGACATTATTGAAAATGATAAAACAAGTTTAAAAGAAATTGAAGTTTATACTACGCGCCCTGATACTTTATTTGGTGCAAGTTTTGTCGCGATTTCATATGATCACCCACTTGCCATAGAGATTGCCGAGAAGAATAAAGATTTAGATGCATTCTTAATTTCTTGTCGTCAAAATATTACCACCGAAGAAAATCTTGAAACCCAAGAAAAACAAGGTTTTAATACTGGATTGCGTGTAAAGCATCCATTTGATGAAAACCGCACAATCGAGGTTTGGGTCGCAAATTTTGTACTTATGAATTATGGCACGGGCGCGGTATTTGGCTGTCCTGCGCATGATCAAAGAGATTTAGATTTCGCAAGAAAATATAATCTTAGCGTTACACCTGTTGTGCTTCCGAATGGTGAGAATCCTGAAACTTTCACAATTGGTAATACTGCTTATACTGATGATGGCATTCTTTATAATTCTGACTTTTTAAATGGTCTTGATTTTCAAACTGCAAAACAAGTCGCAATGGATAAAATCATTGCCAAAGGTAAAGGCAAGGAAGCAATTAATTTCCGATTACGTGACTGGGGTGTATCACGCCAAAGATATTGGGGTTGCCCTATACCTATGGTGCATTGTGATGATTGCGGTGCAGTTCCTGAAAAAATCTCTAATCTTCCGATTGAGCTTCCAGAAGACGTAAGTTTTGACACTCCTGGTAATCCGCTTGATAGGCACAAGACTTGGAAACATGTTGATTGTCCGAAATGTGGTAAGCCTGCACGTCGTGAAACCGATACACTTGATACTTTTGCCGATTCTTCTTGGTATTGGTCAAGATTTTGTGATCTTGATGAAGAAAATCCAACCAATCTTGAGTCTGTTAATCATTGGCTTCCGGTAGATCATTATATTGGTGGCATTGAACATGCGGTGCTTCACTTGCTTTATTCACGCTTTTTTGCGCGCGCCATGCAATTAACAGGTCATATAAATGTTAAAGAACCTTTCACACATTTATTCACCCAAGGCATGGTTACACATGCGACTTTTAAATCTGAAGATGGTCGCTGGATTTACCCTTCTGATGTAATTGGAAGTGCAAATAATTATAGTGAAAACACCACCGGCATGAAGGTTCATATTGGCCCTTCTGAAAAAATGTCTAAATCTAAGAAAAATACAGTAGATCCAGAAATTATTGTAAATACTTATGGTGCCGATGTTGCGCGTCTATTTGTATTATCAGATTCCCCACCAGAGCGTGATGTTGAATGGTCGCAATCAGGTGTTGAGGGTGCATCAAGATTCATTGGTCGTGTTTGGTCTTTATTCCAAAAAACCATAGATAAAAATATTGGGCCAATTAATGAAACCCCAAATGTTCAAGATACAGCGCTTGATATTATAAGACTTGCTCATAAAGCGATTAATAATGTTTCAAATAATATTGATAGCTTTAAATTCAATTCGGCGATTGCCTATATGTATGAATATTTGAATGCTTTACGTGAATTTGACTCAAGTGAAGGTGAAGATATTGATAAAGCTAAAGCTTTTGCGCTTTCGGTTTTTGCACGTCTTTTACAGCCATTTGTTCCGCATATTGCCGAAGAAGTTTGGTCACTTCTAGGAAATAAAGATTTTTGCATTAATGCGCCTTGGCCAATTGCCGAAGATAAATATCTTATTTCTAGCGAAATGGTTTTACCGGTACAAATTAATGGTAAAAAACGTGACGAAATAAAGGTTGCCATTGACGCGGATAAGGATACAATCCTAAATATTGCGCAAGAAGCAAGACTTGTTAAGCCGCACCTTGAAGGTAAAAATATTAAAAAGCTTGTTTATGTGCCAAATCGAATAGTTAATATTGTTACGGATTAAAATGCGAAGTTTTTCTATTAAGTCATTGATATTATTACCTATATTGTTTTTTATTTCTGCATGCGGATTTAAGCCAATATATGATTCAACTGGTTCTGGAATTGGAAAACTTGAAGTCGCGCCCATTGAAGGTCGTACGGGTTATTTTTTGCAAACTAATCTTTCAAGGCGGTCCAAACTTGAAACTGGTGACGCTAGAAAGCTTGAGATAAAGCTTACGCGTAATTTTACTAATTCATCTTTACGTGCCGATGGCTATACTACGCGTGTGCAGATAAATTATACTGCGGATTATGTTTTAGCTAATAAGCCAAATGATATTAAAGGCAGCGTGAATAGTCTGGTTTCTTTTGACGGTAGGAATTCCGCATATTCTGAAATTTCACTTATGCAAGATGCCGAAGAAAGCGCGGCAAATGATCTTGCCGATAGAATTTGGCTTGATATTCTCACACGTATCAAACAAAATTCTGAGCGGTAAGAATTGACTCGTTATAAAAAACTTGATGATGCAATAAAGGGTCATAAACGCCCGCCACAATTTGTTTTAATATTTGGCCCTGATGAAGGAATTGCCGAACAATCAATGAAGATTTTCATTGATAATTATCTTAGTTTAAATCCGAATATTGAACTTAGAAAATACTCAAGCGATGATTTAATCAATAATTTCCAAAGCTTTGAAACCGATATTACTGGTTCTTCTTTATTTGGTGGTGCGATTGCCGCAAATATTAAACTTGATAAGGATATTAAAGGCAATGAATTTGCCGAAATACTTTCTCTTAATATTGATGGTGCGGTTTTTATTACTGCTGGTGAATTAAATAATAATGCCAAGATTATTCAAGCTTTTGATAAATCAGATAATGCAATTTGCATTAGGCTTTATGCACCAAATAGAGGTGAACTTCTTAAAATCGCGAGCGATGCATTATTAATTGAAGACGTAAAAGCAAGTAAAAAAATTATAGAAGAAATTGTCGATAATTCAGATCAATCAAGTAAATCTATTATCGCGCTTATTCAAAATCTTGCACTATATACAGGTAAAAATGGTGAAATAACCGAAGAAGCGCTTGATGCAATGTCAATTGGTGGGCGCGAAGGCGCAATCGATGAAATCATAAATGCCGCATTTTTAGGGAATATAAAAATCGCACTTATTAGATGCCATCAATATTTTCTTTCAGATAATAATGCAATTCCGCTTTTGAATACAATTATGCGTAGGATACGTTTACTTTTATCCATCCATCTTGAGGCCGAGCATAAATCTATTGATGCAATTGTCAAAGATCCAAAAATGGGAATTTTTTGGAAAGAACAAGCCGCTATTAGTGCTCAATTTTCCAAATGGTCGCGTGTTGCCCTTGAAAGCGTTTTAAATAAAGCTATAGAAACCGATATTCAATCGAAACAAGCCAATATCCCAACCGAACAATTAATTGAAAAACTAATTATTGGAATTTCTGAATACGCCGCAAAAAGAAATTAGTTTGTTAATTTCCTGCAAAGCGCATCTAATTGCTCAAGACTATTATAAGAAATAATAACTTGGCCTTTATTATTTGGATTATGCTTTATTTGTACATCAAGCCCTAAAGATGATGATAAATCCTCAGTCAAAGCTTTGGTATCGGCATCTTCAAATGTTTCACGTGAAACATTTTTATTTTTAGGTTTTGCGTTCACACGCTTTTCAGCGTCGCGAACATTAAGGCCCTTAGCAATAATTTCTTCGGCTAATTGTCTTGGATTATCGCTTGCAAGAATTGCCCGCGCATGACCTGCGGATAATTGACCATTTATCAAATACTCTTGAATATCGGCATCAAGTGATAAAAGGCGCATAGTATTTGCAATATACGGACGTGATTTTCCAACCGAATCCGCGATTGTTTGTTGATTATAATTAAATCTATCCGACAATTGTGTATATGCAAGCGCTTCTTCAATTGGGTTTAAATTTGCGCGTTGTAAATTTTCAATAATTGCAATTTTTAAAGTTTTTAAATCATCATAATCTTTTATAACGATTGGAACTTTGTGAAGCCCTGCGATTTGCGCCGCGCGCCACCTTCTCTCACCTGCGATAATTGAATAATGGCCTGAACGCTCTGCATCTTTACGAACCACAATCGGCTGTACAATTCCATGCTCTTTAATAGTTTCAGCAAGCGAAATTAATTCTTCTTTGTCAAAGTGTTTGCGCGGCTGACTTGCGTTTGGATGAATAAGATCAATATTTGTTTCACGTGAAACATCTTCGGCACTACTCTGCACTACCGGGGTATCACCCATTAAAGCTGAAAGACCTCTACCTAATCCACGCGCTGGAGTTTTTTGCTCACTCATGCCGCTAACTTTCTTTCTCTTTGAATAACTTCACTCGCAAGTTTTATATAAGCGCGACTACCTGAACAATTATAATCATAAATAAGGACTGGTGCGCCATGTGATGGTGCTTCGGAAATTCTAACATTTCTTGGAATTATAGTTGTGTAAACTTTATCGCCAAAATGCCTTCTTACATCTTCTGCGACTTGCGCCGAAAGACGATTACGCGAGTCATACATTGTAAGCACAAGGCCTTGAATTTCTAAATCAGGATTTAAAGACGCTTTAACAAGATCCACGGTTCTTAATAATTGTGTAAGGCCTTCTAGTGCAAAAAACTCACATTGAAGTGGAACAAGTACCGCACTTGCCGCCGTCATGGCATTGATTGTAATAGTATTTAAAGATGGCGGACAATCAATAATTATATATTCAAAAATAATTTCATTTGGTTTTTCAATTGCCGCGGCCTGACTTTTGACTAAGGCTTCTTTTAATTTAAATGCACGATTTGGAACATTCGCAAGTTCAATTTCGGCACCTGCAAGATCTACGCTTGACGGAATAATAAAAAGATTTGGAATTCTAGTTTTAACCATTGCTTCATGCGTAAGGCAATCACCAATTAATAAATCATATGTCGTAAGATTTCGGCTTGCCGCACTTACCCCAAGACCCGTAGAAGCATTACCTTGTGAGTCTAAATCAAGAATAAGAACTTTTTTTCCAATAGCCGCCATAGCGGTTGCAAGATTTATCGCGGTCGTAGTTTTACCGACGCCGCCTTTTTGATTGGCTACGGCGATAATACGCGGAGTATTTGAATTATTCATTGACACGTGAAAGCTCCGAAACCTCTAAAATACAACCATTATTGCTTGAAATTGACTTGTCTATTTTGCAAGAAAATTTCCAATTTGTCGAGGCTTTTTCAATCTCCGACTGAACATCTTCACCTTTTAAGAACAATAATCGTGCGCCTAATTGTGAATAAGTTTCTGAATAATCAAGAAGTTTATTTAAAGGTGCAAAAGCACGTGCGGTAACTATATCAAATTTTTCAGGCTTAACAGTTTCAACACCTGCATTTTGTATATCCACATTAAGACCTAAAGCTCTCGCGCCCTCCCTTAAGAAAGCGCATCTTTTATGATTATTATCTATAAGCCGAATTTTATAATCAATATTTCTATCTTTTAGGATTGCGCCAATCATAAGCCCTGGGAATCCGGCACCAGTACCAAAATCAACCCATGATTTCGCATTATTCGCAATATTTACAATTTGCGCACTATCAATTGCGTGGCGCGTCCAAAAATCATCAAGTGTAGTTAACGATATAAGATTTATTCTTTTAGACCAGATTTTTAACAAATCATAATAGGCTTGAAGTCCTTCTAATGTTTCACGTGAAACATTAAAATGCTCCGCAAATAATTCTTTAGACATTTATAGATTCTTTAGTTTCGCGTCTTTTCACATATGCAAGTAGTGCCGCAACCGCCGAAGGTGTTACTCCTTCAATTCTACTCGCCTGCCCTAAGGTTTTTGGTCTTACCCGATTAAGCTTTTCAAGTATTTCATTTGAAAGTCCGCCAACAATTTTAAAATCAAAACTATCAGGTATGATAAGTTTTTCATCCTTATTAAAAGCATTTATATCTGATTCTTGACGAACTAAATAACCTGAATAGATTGCATCTACTTCAAGCTGCTCTTTGGCATCATCGGAAAATTCATTTAAGCCTTCAAAAAGTGGGATAAGTCTTGGGATATCCACGTCTTTTAAAGAAAGTAAATCAAGAATATTACGCTTACGTCCATCTTGTTTAACCGGAAGCCCTGCTTTCAAAGCTTCATTAGGCGTAAGCGAATGATTAGTTGCATATAATTTCGCGCGATTAACTTCCGCCATTTTTTCATTATAAGCCTTAGCGCGTTCAGATCCGACAAGCCCCGCTTCTATTCCTATTGGCGTAAGCCTCTGATCGGCATTATCCGAACGAAGACTTAAGCGATATTCGGCGCGCGAAGTAAACATTCTATATGGCTCTGATACACCTTTGGTCACTAAATCATCAATCATAACCCCAATATAAGAATTAGAGCGATTAAATGTAATGCTTTCTTTATCAAAGGCATAGTTTGCGGCATTAAGACCCGCGACAATTCCTTGCGCCGCCGCCTCTTCATATCCTGTAGTGCCATTAATTTGACCCGCAAGATATAGACCTTTAATTTTTTGAAGTCCTAAATCAAAACCAAGTTCGGTTGGATCTACAAAATCATATTCAATTGCATAAGCCCATCTTTCAATTTCTACATTTTCAAGCCCTGGGATTGAACGTAAAAATTCTTCTTGTACTTCTTCAGGGAAAGAAGTTGAAATTCCATTTGGATAAATAGTTGGTGTCGTAAGTCCTTCCGGTTCAAGGAAAATTTGGTGTCTATCCTTATCGGCAAATCTTACGATTTTATCCTCGATTGATGGGCAATATCGTGGGCCGCGTCCTTTAATTGCACCGGTATTAATTGCTGCAAGGTGAAGATTACGTTTAATTATCACATGCGTTTTTTCAGATGTCCAAGTTATGTGACATGGAACTTGTTTATTAAACGCACCTTTATGCATAAAGCTGAAAGGTCTAGGAACATCATCGCCTGGCTGTATTTCACAAACCGAATAATCAATAGTATTACCATTTAATCTTGAAGGCGTACCGGTTTTTAAACGACCCATTCTTAGATCAAGCTTATAAAGCGATTGCGCAAGTCCTATTGATGGCTCATCACCCATTCTACCTGCTGGCCAAGTTTTTTGACCAAGATGAATCATTCCGTTTAAAAAAGTACCAGTAGTTATAACTACAGATTTACAGAATATTTGCGTACCATCGGCAAGACGCACACCTTTTATAATATTGTCTTTAGTAATTAAATCTTCCGCGCCTTGGGCGATAATATCAAGATTTTCAGTTGCCACAACTAAATCTTGAACCGCCTTTTTAAAAAGCACTCTATCACATTGGGCACGCGGTCCACGAACAGCTGGGCCTTTTGATAAATTAAGCATTCTAAATTGAATACTTCCTAAATCCGCGGCTTTGCCCAAAATACCGTCAAGCGCGTCAATTTCGCGAACTAAATGACCTTTGCCTAAACCACCAACGGCAGGGTTACATGACATTTCACCAATTGTTTCAAATTTATGGGTAACCAAAGCCGTACGCGCACCGGTCCTTGCTGCCGCAGCCGCTGCTTCTACACCTGCGTGCCCACCACCAATAATAATAACATCATAATCCATTGCTGCGCTTTACATTAAATTTGAATAAAAGTGAAGCAATAGAGACATTTAACTATTGGATAGTTTAAAATGTTTCACGTGAAACATTTATTTTCCAATACAGAAGCTTGAAAATATTTTGTCTAAAATATCTTCAACATCAACAATCCCTATAATTTCACCAAGGGACCTTGCAGCAATTCGTAAATCTTCACAAACAAGTTCATTCTCTAAGTCTTTGTTATTTAATATATTTTCCAAAGATTCAATAGCTTTTTCAACCGCAATTCTATGTCTTAATCTTGTTAATGGTGCATCTTCTAAATCTTCACTATCAATCGCTGCACGTGATTTAATAATGCTTTCCAGCGTATCAATCCCAAGCATAGATATTGTCGAAATATTTAAAACTTCGAATTTTGATAAATCAATTTCTGGCTTTTTGTTTTTAGTTAAATCAGATTTTGAAAAACAAATTATATCACGCTTAGTTAAAAGCGGTAAAACTGCGTCTAGATCTTTAGGGTTTTCAATAAGACCAATTCTTAGATCCGCAGTTTCCGCACGCTCTATCGCGCGTCTTACACCTTCTTTTTCTATTAAATCTTCGGTTTCTCTAAGACCTGCGGTATCGGCAATTGAAATTAAATGCCCATCTATAATAAGACTTATTTCAACAATATCACGCGTGGTCCCCGCGATAGATGAAACAATTGCGGCTTCTTTACCGGCAATAGCATTTAAAAGACTAGATTTTCCCGCATTAGGTGGCCCAATAATGGCAATTTTGAAACCATCGCGAACTCTTATGGCGCTATTAGAGCGTTTTAAATGTTGTTTTAGACTTTCAGTAAGCCTTAGGACGCGCTTATATGCGCTCTCACTTAGGCCATTTGGTAAATCTTCATCAGGAAAATCAATATAGGCTTCGGATTCACTAAGGCAAAGTATAATTTCTTCACGCCATGAAGTCGCAAGCTTAGCAAGTTCCCCTTGCATTTGTCTTAAAGCTTGTTTTCTTTGACTTTCGGTTTCGGCATCAATTAAATCGGCAAGACCTTCGGCTGAAGATAAATCCATAATTCCATTATCAAAAGCTTTGCGCGTAAATTCACCTGGCTTTGCCATTTCACAAAGTCCAGTTTTTATACATGTTTCAATAACCGATTTAACAATCGCTCTTCCGCCATGGCAATGAAATTCAATTACGTCTTCACCAGTAAAAGAATGCGGAGCGGCAAAATATAAAATAAGCGCTTTATCTAAAATATCTTTTGAAGCCGAATATAAGTTTCTTAGGCTTGCATATCTTGGTTTGGGGATAATTCCAGTTAGTGTCTTACAAATCTCTGGCGCATTTTTACCTGAAATTCTTATTATACTAACGCCCGCGCGGCCAGAGCCAGAAGCGAGAGCAATTATTGTATTACTCATTTTTTATCGGTAGTTTTAGCGGCATTAATAATTGAACTAAGGCTTTCTTTAAACGCCTCATTGGCAATATTACCAATACCAGTCCATGTTTTAACAAGCGGATCAATATCAAAATCAGCAGCACTTTTTTCCATATTACCCATAGCAGTATTTAAAAAACTAGTGTGAAGAGAGCTAAGATTTGGCAATCCTGCAAGCTCTCTTGCTTCTTCGGGAGTAATGTCTATTTCAATATTAATTTTCATTATAATCTCTATAAATTTATAAATTAATATAAAGCGTAAATTTGAAAAAATGCAAATTAAATAAACTTATATTGAAAGATTTATTGGAAACAGCGTTTATATTCAGATTTGTAACTTCTTGAATAAGAAACCATTGCTGTTTCGCTATCTATTGGTTTGAAGCTAAGAGTGAAGGGGATTTCAACACCATTAACCGCGTTAACGCTAAAAGTGTTTCCCATTTTTCTTATATAAACAACCCTATGCATAATTTTACTTGATGGTCTTATGCTTTCAATCATCATAACATCATCTATAAGCTTAAATTTATAGCCTTGAGAATTAGTATTTGGATCGCATGAAACTTCTTCGCCTTCAAATGGCATGCCCATAAAAGTAATACTTCCTGGAACGTCGCCAAAAAAATAAGCGCGCGCATTTTCATCTATTTTAGAATATTCACCTGATTGGCTACAAGAACCTAAAATTATTAACGCAATAATTCCTAAATAATTATAGCCATTTTTACCTAAGCCTTTATTTTTATTCATATTTTCCTCCCAAAATGAAATGGGTATGAATATAGACTATAGGAAAAGTATTAATATCAAGTATTCATACTAGTAAAGAATTCGTCATTGGTTTTCGTGCCTTTTAATTTATCAAGCATGAATTCCATTGCGTCCATTGTACCCATCGGCGATAAAATACGACGAAGCATATACATTTTCGGCATAAATTCTTTTGGAACCAATAATTCTTCTTTGCGTGTACCCGATTTAAGAATATCAATAGCTGGGAATATACGTTTATCAGAAACTTTTCTATCAAGAATAAGCTCACTATTGCCGGTACCTTTAAATTCTTCAAAGATAACCTCATCCATTCTTGAGCCAGTTTCAATAAGCGCGGTTGCAATAATTGTTAAAGAACCACCTTCTTCAATATTACGCGCTGCACCAAAGAAACGTTTAGGTCTTTGAAGGGCATTGGCATCAACACCACCAGTAAGAACCTTACCCGAAGAAGGAACAACCGTATTATAAGCACGTCCAAGACGAGTAATCGAGTCAAGAAGTATCACTACATCTCTTCCATGCTCGGCTAGGCGTTTTGCTTTTTCAATAACCATTTCGGCAACCTGAACGTGACGTGTCGCAGGCTCATCAAATGTAGAAGAAACAACTTCACCTTTTACCGAACGGCGCATATCGGTTACTTCTTCTGGTCTTTCGTCAATCAAAAGAACAATAAGATAAACTTCAGGGTGATTGGTTTCAATTGATTTGGCAATATTCTGAAGAATAACTGTTTTACCAGTTCTTGGCGGTGCAACGATTAATGAGCGCTGCCCCTTACCAATTGGCGCAACAATATCAATAACACGGCCAGTTCGGTCTTTTAAAGTTGGATCATCAATTTCCATTTTTAAACGCTCATTAGGATATAAAGGCGTTAAATTGTCGAAATTAACTTTGTGTTTTGCTTGTTCTGGATCTGTGAAATTGATTTTATCAACACGATTAAGCGCAAAATATCTTTCACCGTCTTTTGGTGCTTTAACCGGGCCATCAACCGTATCGCCAGTACGTAAAGAGAATTTACGGATTTGCATTGGGCTTACATAAATATCATCAGGGCCAGGAAGATAATTAGATTCAGGAGAGCGAAGGAAGCCAAAGCCATCGGGTAATACTTCAAGAACGCCGCCACCACGAATTTCATATCCGTTTTCGGCTTGTTCTTTTAAAATAGCGAATAATAAATCTTGAGTTCTTAATGATGCCGCGCCGTCAATTTCTAATTCTTCGGCAAGTGCCACAAGCTCAGC
>CAYUCW010000014.1:20914-34272 GCA_964443435.1 uncultured Caulobacteraceae bacterium
TTAATGATGCCGCGCCGTCAATTTCTAATTCTTCGGCAAGTGCCACAAGCTCAGCAGCTTTTTTAGTTTTTAATTCTTGAAGCGTAGTAACCTGACCATTTGTACCTTCGGAATTAGTTTCAGTATTCTCAGAAATAGTCACAACAGGTACAACTTCTTCGGGAGTTGCTTCTATGATTGTTTCTTCAATTACAGGCTTTTTTAAGCTTAAAGTGCGCTTTGGCTTATTTTCAATATTTTCGGGCAGATTTGCACCGTCTGTGATTTCATTATCTTCAGACATTTAAGAACCTTTGTGCCATTTGGCATTATTTTATTTTGGATAATCATCCCCAGAATAGGGGCGCATTTCTTATATATATTGTTTTTATACTTCTATCAAGGAGTAAAAATTTCAAGATGCTGCCTCAAAAGTCGTTAGACTTTTGCGATTAGTTGAATAGAAACAATGATGAGCCCCAAAAAGTTGCAGACTTTTTGGATAAGGCGAAGAACTAAAATAATGGTTCTAATACTACCATAAAAACCGCTATCATCATTAAAACAAATGGCACTTCGTTTATTACACGATAAACAATATGATTAAGCGGTCTTTCGCCATTTTTAAATTTCTTAAGCCAAATTCCATATATATGGTGAATAATTGTAATTAAAATAACCATTAATAATTTAATATCGAACCAAATATTTGAAAATAAACTATGACCGCCACGCCCAAATATAAGGCAAGTACCAAGTATCCAAACAATAATGCTGCTTGGATTCATTATATATTTATATAAACGAAACTCCATAATTTTAAGTGTTTCATCAAGTTCAGATCCAATTGTGGCTTTAGAATGATAGACATAAAGGCGCGGCAAATACATAAGGCCCGCCATCCATGCAATTACCGCAATAATATGCAGCGCACGTAACCAACCATAATAATTGCCAAAGATTTCCATTATTTATCCAAACTATTTATAACCATATCGCCAAGTGAATTAATGAAAAGCGGATTTGTGCCAACCGTTGGCGCCCGCGCAAATCCTTTAATTCCTAATTCATGCGAAAGCTCATGATATTCTACATCAAGCTCTACTAAGGTTTCAATATGATCTGAAACAAATGCAATCGGATAAAGAATAATATTTTTATTATCCTTAGCCGCAGATTCAATCGCATCTGGTGTCGATGGACCAAGCCATTCAAGCGGGCCTACTTTTGACTGATAACACACAATAGTTTCAAGATTTTCAGGTAATAATTTTCTTATAGCGTGTGCAGTTTGATTAACTTGCTTTTCATATGGATCGCCTTTTTCAATTATTTTCTTGGGCAAACCATGCGCCGAAAATAAAAGACGAATATTTTCTTTTCCTAATTCATTATATTTTTCTATAATTGCTTCGGCTGAAGCTTTGATAAATCCAGGAAGGGCAGGGAAGGCCTTTAAAAATATAGTTTTTGCTTGCCATTCTTTGGGCGCAAGCTTCATCCATTCTTCATAAGAAGATCCAGATGTAGTAGAAGAATATTGCGGATAAAGCGGTAATAAAACAATTTTATCGGGATTATATTCTTTAACTTGCTTAATCGCTTCATTTGCAAAAGGATGCCAATATCGCATGGCAATAAAAACTTCTGAATTAATATTTTTAGAATTTAAATAGGATTCCAAAGCTTTTTTTTGCGCAATTGTATTTGTTAAAAGCGGTGAAAATCCACCCATAATATCATATAATGGTTTGGCTTTTGGCGCTCTAAAAAAAGAAATAAGCGCGGCAAGGGGAAGGCGCGCAAAAAATGGTAAATCAATAATCGCTTTGTCAGAAAATAAATTTCTTAAAAATGGTCTAATGCTTTCGGATTTATCAGGCCCACCAAGATTAAAAAAGACAATCGCGATTTTTTCTTTCATTTATCTGGTTTCTCTAATTATTGAAATTGCTTTTAAAACATTTTCAATTTTGGTTTGCGGCACAATTCCATGACCAAGATTAAAAATATGTGGTACGTCTTTTACGTCTTCAAGTATTTTACGGATTGAAAAATCAAGTATATTTCCGCCAGATACTAATAGCATAGGATCAAGATTGCCTTGTGTAGTGGTTTTAATATCAAGTTTTTCACGAACCGCCTTAATATCTGAACCAATATCAAGACCAACACCATTAGTGCCAATTGCTTTTTGATATAAAGCCGCGCGGTTTGATGCGCCCCTTGGAAAAGCAATTATCTTAGCATCAGGAATAGTGATTCTGACTTTATCAATAATTTGTTTGGTTGGTTTAATTACCCAATTTTCAAATCCATAATCATTTAAATCTTCGGCCCAGCTTTCAAATATTTGCACACAATCCGCGCCAGCGTTTAATTGATTTATTAAATGCTGTGAGATTGCCTCAATAAGAATAGTGAATAATTTGTCCATAAATTCAGGATTTTGATAAGCAAAAATACGGGCATCGGTTCTATCGCCGCCTTTTCCTTGAATCATATAAGTGGCAATTGTCCAAGGCGCACCGGCAAAGCCAATAAGTGCTTGTCCTGTTAAATTAGATTTCACTCTATCAAGGGCTTCATAAACCGGTGAAAGCCTTGCATCAAGTTTTGCCATACTAAGTTTTAATAATTCTTCTTCTGTTTTTATAGGCGCAAGAATTGGCCCTATACCTTCTTTAAAACTTACATCTTGTCCAAGCGCATGGGGAATAACCAAAATATCCGAAAAAATAATCGCCGCATCAATATCATATCTTCTAATTGGCTGTAGAGTAGCTTCGGACGCCGCGGCCGGCGCATAACAAAAATCAAGGAAAGTTTTATTCTTTGCCCTAAGTTCAAGATATTCAGGTAAGTGCCTTCCTGCTTGTCTCATAAACCAAACGGGTATTCTTTTATTAATTTCGCCATTCAAAGTTTTTACTAATAAAGGCAATTCGCTTGATTTAGTCAAAATAATTCTTTCTTTAAATAAAAGTAGAAGTAATAATTAGTAGCGTGGATAGAATTTTAATTTTGTTTCTTCTACACAATTTATCCATAGTGTCATATAATTTATTCACAAGAAAGCCGATTTAAAAGCCAATAAAAATAATAAATTATGTGGAATAATGTCGCATGTGGATAAAATATTAAGAAAAATAAATATTTACACACCCTGTGAATTATTTGTGGTTAACAAATTCTTAAAAATGGATAAAAAGGATAACTTATTAACTTAATGATTTGTTAATCATAATTCTACACATTTTATTAACAGGTATTAATAATTTATTAACAAGTAAAAGGTGCTTTTTGGCGGTAAAAACTTATTTTAATGTTCATATGGTTTCGGACTCGACGGGCGAAACTTTAAACACAATGCTAAGGGCGGTCTCACCACTATTTGAAGGAATAGAAATTGTTGAAAGATCTTATTATTTGGTTCGCTCAAAGAAACAGCTTGATTTATCCCTAAAAGAAATTGGTGACAGGCCAGGGCTTGTTTTATTCACTATTGCATCCGAAGAATTACGCGAAGAATTAGAAATTGCGTGCCGAAAAATGCAAATACCTGCCTATCCATTATTAGATGGTTTATTAAATAGTATGTCGCGCTATTTAGGGATTGTTCCGACCGTAAAAACCGGTGTAAAACAAGCACTTAATGAAGATTATTATAAACGTATCGAAGCCATGAATTATACCATGAACCATGATGATGGTCAGATGGTTTCAAATTATGAAGAAGCCGATATTGTGCTTGTTGGCATAAGTCGAACTTCAAAAACCCCAACTTCAATTTATCTTGCAAACCGTGGCTTTAAAACCGCCAATTATCCACTGGTTTATAAACAAAAAGTCCCTGAAGAATTACTTGCTTTAAAAAAGCCTCTGGTAATTGGGCTTAAAGTTTCGCCCGATAGGCTTATTGCCATAAGAACAAATCGGCTTTTATCTTTGAATACGGACACCGATACCGAATACGTAAATGAGCAAACCGTAAGAGAAGAAGTTATTTTTGCCAATCGTCTATTTGAAAAGCAAGGCTGGGATATTATAGATGTTACGCGCCGCTCTATAGAAGAGACCGCGGCATCAATTATGAACCTACTCGCTAAACGAAAAAAGCTTGATTAATATGATACCAAATTTAATATTGGCTTCGAAATCTTTTATAAGACGCAAAATCTTAGAAGATGCAAAAGTCCCCTTTGAATATAAAGATTCGCGCCTTGATGAAGAAATGGTAAAACATTCTTTACGCGCCGAGGGTTTATCGCCCGCTGAACAAGCCCATGAATTGGCATTTTTAAAGGCCCAAAAAGTATCAATTGGCCGTCCTGAATTTGTGCTAGGTGCTGATCAAATACTTTCACTTGACGGTAAAGCCTATGATAAGGCCGAAAATATGGTCGAGGCAAAAGCAAGATTAAAAGAATTTCGCGGTAAAACCCATAGGCTTGAAACTTCTATTGTGATTGTGCAAAATTCAAAACTAATTTGGCGTTATGATTGCGCGCCAAAACTTAAAATGCGCGATTTTTCTGATGAATTCTTAGATTATTATCTTGAACAAGCTGGTGATGAAATACTAAGTTCTGTTGGTTGTTATCAATTGGAAAACATAGGTGCACAATTATTTGAAAAAATCGAAGGCGATTATTTTTCAATTCTTGGCTTGCCTTTAATTGAAACCATGGCATTTTTGCGCTTACATAAAATAGTTAAATAGGTAAAAAATGAAAATAACTGGCTCAACCGAGATTTATGCGATTTTTGGAAATCCTACTTCCAAATCAAAATCGCCTATTATTCAAAATTTTTGGATGCGTGAAGCGGGATTGAATGCGGTTTATTGCGCATTTGAACCAAAGCCTGAAGATTTTGAAAGCTGTTTTACTAATTTATATAAAGCTGGTTTAAAGGGCGGCAATATAACCGCGCCATATAAAGAAGCGGCGGCAAAACTTGGCACTTTTAAGGCCGAAGATGTGGCGATTATGGGCGCGGCAAATACTTATAAAATTAATAATACTGGCTATGATGTTTATAATACTGATGGTCTTGGGCTTGTATTTGATCTTGATAAACGCGCGGATGGCTGGCGCGAAAATAATGAAATTATTACTATTATTGGTGCGGGCGGGGCGGCAAAAGGTATTATTTATGCACTTCTTACAACTGCGCCCAAAATTATAAGAATTGTTGCCCGCAATCTTCAGGTTCTTGAAGAAATTAAAATACTTGCGCAAAAATTTCAAAATAGTGCAAATACAGAATTTGAAATTTATGGCTGGGATAATATTAATAATGCGATTTCGGGTGCCGGCTTAGTTATTAATGCCACAAGCATAGGTCTTTATAATAATGGCGATTTAATTCTAGACCTTAATATTACAAATATTAATGCAACCATTTATGAATTAATCTATATTCCGGCCGAGACCGCTTTTTTTAAATGTGGAATTGCCGCAGGGCGCAGGGCTTTAAATGGTCAAGGCATGCTTGTGGGGCAGGGTGTTTTGGCTTTTGAAAAATGGTTTGGAATTATCCCTGATTTTGACAAAGGCTATGATTTAATAAGTAAAGAAAATGCTTAAGGTCGGGCTTACTGGCGGCATAGGCACTGGAAAATCAACCATTGCTCGGTTTTTTAAAAATGCTGGAATAAAAGTTTTTGATGCCGATGAAGCGGTGCATAGACTATATAAAAAAGACAATCAAGGTAATATTGAATTAAATAAAATATTTAATAATATTAACGACTTAAACGGCGATATAGATAGAAAACAGCTTTCAAAACTTATTATTGAAAATTCTGAAAATCTAACAATCATTGAAAAAATTATTCATCCTTTGGTACAAAAGGCAAGACTTGAATTTATCAAAGCTAATGAAAATGAAAAATTGATTTTAATTGATATTCCGCTTTTATTTGAAACTCATCAAGAAAAAGAATTTGATAAAATCATACTTGCGCATTGTGAACCAGAAACCCAAAAAAAGCGTGTAATGGTGCGGCAGAATATGACGCTCGAAAAATTTAATAATATAATCGCAAAACAAATACCCAATAAAGACAAAATAAAATTGGCCGATTATGTGATTAATACTGAAATTCCGCTTGAATCAGTTGAAAGCACAGTTAAAAATATTATTAAAGAATTGAGCTAGGAAAAATAATGCGCGAAATCGTTTTCGATACTGAGACCACAGGGTTTGACCCTTTGAATGGTGATAAAGTGTGCGAAATTGGCATGGTTGAAATTATTGATTTTATCCCAACTGGCAAAGTTTTTCATAAATATATTAATCCAATGATGAAAATGCCAATTGAAGCATTTAAAGTTCACGGATTAAGTGACGAATTTCTTGCAGATAAGCCAATTTTTGGTGACAAAGAAGTTTGTGAAGACATGCTTGAATTTATTGGGGATTCTGGCCTTGTTGCCCATAATGCCGAATTCGACCGTAAATTCCTTAATCATGAGCTTTCTTCAATTGGTCTGCCGATTATTGAACAAAGCAGATGCGTTGATACAATTGTAATTGCAAGGCGAAAATTCCCGGGCGCGCCCGCGTCCCTTGATGCTTTGTGTAAAAGATTTGGCATTGACCTTAAAGAGCGTAATTTTCACGGCGCATTATTGGACGCCAATTTATTGGCCGATGTCTATCTTGAGCTTATGGGCGGAAGAGAACGCGCCTTTGGCTTTATTCAAGATGAAGCGGACGCAAAAAATATTGATACTGCGGAATTTTTAAGAAATCTTAAGCCCCGCGCCCAAAGACCAGTAAAGCTTCCAAGTTTTCTAACCCCTGAAGAAGAAGAAAAGCATAAAGAATTTATCGCAAAACTTGGCGAAAATGCTTTTTGGAATAAGATGGTTTAATCGTTCACGGCCAAAGGCGTCCGTAAAGAAATATTATACTAGGCGGCACACTCGTGCCGGCGCAATTTATTTTTAGTTCAACTCATCATAAAAGTCATACAACTTTTATGGCTGAAACTTGTGTGCTTGCCTTCGCTTTGCTTCGGATAGGCTAACAAATATAAATTCATTAAAAAAGGCGGTGAAAACCGCCTTAAATTATTATATTTTCATAGACTTATTTTAAACTCTTAAGAGTCTAAAGCGCCGCCTTGTTTTTGGCTAAAATAAAGTGCCGCAAAATCAATCGGCTCAAGATAGAATGGCGCAAAACCACCATTTCTTGAACAATCCGCAATTATTTGACGTGCAAATGGGAATAAAAGTCTTGGGCACTCAATTAATAACATAGGCTCAAGATTTTCATTTGAAACATTAGCAAATTGGAAAAGGCCAGAATAAACTAATTCACAAATGAATAATGATCCTTGATCGCTTTCACTTTTGGCGTTTACTTTAAGATCAACTTCAAAAACGCTTTTATCTTCAAGTACTTTTGCGCTTACATCGATTTGTAAATCAATTTTTGGCTGCGCAGTTTGCTCAAGACTTTTTGGGGCATTTGGGTTTTCAAATGAAAGATCTTTTACATACTGACCTAAAACGCGCATTGAAGGTAGTTGCGAAGGATCAAACGCGCCATTTTCAGTTTGAACTTCAGTATTATTGTTTTCTTCGGTCATTTAACTCTCCGGTAATTCTTAAATCGCGCACTCGCTAGCTTATTTTGATAAATTAAGCAAGTTTAGAGTGCAAAGACTGTTTACTATCTGGAAAAAAACTATATTTTACTTGTCTAAAGAAATTTAAGTCTTATCTAAACATAAGATATAGACATTTGAGGAAAATAAATTGGAATTAATAATCGTTCTAGCTATTATTGCAATTTTGATATTTTATAGGCTTTTTCAAGTACTTGGCCAAAATAATGGTTCGCAAAATAATGTTTTGCCCGAAGCTAAGAAAACGCCTTTAAATAATACTGCACTTGATGCTGACTGGACGCGTGGCGCAAAACCAAAATCTTTGGACTATGCAAAGCCAGAGCTTAAACCTATGGTTCCAATTAAATATGCAAAATTCACTGTGGATTTTGAAAAAATCCGTACTTATGACAAAAGCTTCGATCTAGATTATTTTGCTTCAAATACAGTAATTAATAGCTTTGAAGAAATTCTAACTTCATTTTATAAAAAAGATGCGGCAAAACTTAAGCCATTAGTTACGGAAAAAATATACAATATCTATAGCGAAGCAATGAATGCTTTTGAAGAGCCAAAAGATATAGAAATAATTCGTATTTTAGAACCTTTAATAAGTTCAGTTAGCATTAAAGATAAACTTGCAATAATTGATGTCGAAATTAATGCGACAATTGGCAAAATTGCAAATAATCTAAAATCTACAGAAGAAATTTGGACTTTTGAAAGGAATTTTGATGCAAAAGAGCCAGTATGGCTTTTAAGCGCGGTAAATCAAAAGTGAAGTTTGAAAAAAATTTAAAGTATATAGCATTATTAGGTTTAAGTTTTGGTCTTTGGTCTTGTTCCACAACAAGTCCAACACCGCCAACTAAACCTATAATTATTCCTGAAGCTGAAAAAAAAGAAACTCCGATTGTTTCTGAAAACATACCAATATATCCAAATGCACAATTATTATTTGGTGAAGCCAATTTTAGGCTTTTGGAAAATTGGGAAAATGTAAATTATAAAGCGGCAAGATTTGCATTCCTAAGAACTTGCGACACAATAAAAAATAAATCACCTGAAAATTATTTATCAAACCGCGCACCCTATTCGGGAAAGATTGCGCAGTGGCTTCCGGTTTGTCAAAAAGCTAATAATGCCGATTTAGACGATAAAGAATTTTGGGAAACTAATTTTACCCCTTGGCGGATTGGTACAAATGAAACTTTAGTCGGAAGGCTTACTTCTTATTTTGAACCTGTAATTAATGCGTCACCTGTAAAAACTGATTTATATTCCGAAGCTTTATACGCAAAGCCCGATGATTTAATTACGCTTGATTTAGGGGTGTTTGAACCTAAAAAGCGCGGCACTAAATTAATTGGCTATATTCAAAATGGAAGATGGCAATCTTATAAAGAACGTAAAGATATTAATGAAACCAATACCCCTGTAATTGCCTATGCAACTATGGGCGAAGCACTTTCATTACAAATCCAAGGCTCTGGCAAATTATTATTCCCTGATGGAAAAACTATGAAGGCCGCTTTTGCCGCCCATAATGGTCGCCCGTTTGGCTCGATTGCAAGAGAGCTTATAAATAGAGGGGAAATGACGGCGTCTAATGCTTCGGCGGATAATATAACGAAATGGTTTAAAACGGCGGATTCTATTAAGGCGCGCGAAGTTATAAACAAAAATCCGCGTACGGTGTTTTTTCATTTGCAATCGGTTCAAAACCCACTTGAAGGGCCAAAAGGTGCGGCAAGTGTGCCACTTGAACCAGGGGCATCCGTGGCAATAGATCCAAGTTTTCATGCTTATGGCGTGCCTATATTTATTCTTGCCCATAGTCCAAGAATTACCAATACGGCAAATTCAAATCTAAGCCGTCTTGTGATTGCCCAAGATACGGGCGGCGCAATTACGGGCGCAATTCGCGGTGATTTATATTGGGGCACTGGGGTCGAAGCGGGAATTGCCGCCGGAAGCATAAATCATGATGCTAATTGGTGGGTATTACTACCAAAAGGCCTAGATCCAACGCAGCAATAATATGAAAAGCCGCCCTCTAAAACCAGAAGAAGCAAAAATTTGGCATAGGGTTGCAAGAACCGCAAAGCCATTAAAAGGCAAAACCCTTCCAATAATAGAAGAAATGGAAGAATTATTAAAACCTGAAAAAATTGAGGTTTCAAAAGCTTATTCAAATTATAATGCCAAGCATCAAAAGAAAATTATCACTAGTGATATAGAAGATGCATCCCATCATAAACGCGTAAGGCGCGGTAATATTAATATTGATGCGACCATTGATTTACATGGAATGACCCAAGAAGTGGCGCAAATGGCGCTTAATAATTTTATTATAAATGCGGTGGCGTTTAATTATCGCGCAGTTTTGGTAATAACGGGAAAGGGTGATCCCAATCCAAAACCAATTAATATTCCGTGGGGAATTGATGCGCCAAGCCCAAGAGGGATAATAAGACAAAAGCTTAGAGAATGGCTACATGCCCCAATTTTAAGAAAATATATAGCCGCCGTCTCAGTTGCGAACTTGAAACACGGCGGCTCTGGGGCGTTTTATGTTTTGCTTAAAGCGGCGGTTTAGGCCGCGTCATTAGTGCTTTCTTCAAGTGATTTCGCCAAATCAAGAAGTCTTCTTCTTGGACGCTCACCTAATCTATAATAAGCCCTGATAAGTTCGCGGGTTTCTTTTTGGCGAAGAATATCTGGTGTAATATCATCGGTATCATTGGCAACCGGCATTGAATTATTTGTCGGCAAGCCTTCATAAAAATATTGAATTGGAATAGACAAAGCCGAAGATAATTCAAACAATCTTGAAGCCGTTATACGGTTTGCACCACATTCATATTTTTGAACTTGTTGGAATCTGATTCCAATTGCGTCTGCTAATTGTTGCTGGGTCATGCCCATAAGGCGACGACGACGACGAAGTCTTCTTCCTACGTGTAAATCAATTGATGTAGCCATAATAACTCCCGTTTGTTTCAATTTGGAACATATAAATTTTATAGGTTTAAATTTGCAATCAATATGCCAAATAGGGGAATTCACTTTTTCAAATTATGGTATAAGCTTGCACTGTGAGGTTAAAATGCAAATTCAAAAAACTATTATAGAAAAAATTGGCGTAATTGGTGCGGGGCAAATGGGTAATGGTATTGCCCATATTATTGCGCTGGCTGGCTTTAAAGTGGTTTTAAATGATATTAATGATGCCGCAATTGATAAGGCTCTTGCCACGATTGAAAAAAATTTGAACCGGCAAGTTGCCAAAGAAACTATAAGCGCGGAAAATGCCGCCGCCGCCCTAAAAAATATTGAAAAAAATAGCGATATTGCAGGCCTAAAAGATTGTGATTTGGTTATAGAAGCCGCAAGCGAAAATATCGCCATAAAAGAGCAAATATTTAAAACATTGCACGCGGTTTTAAAACCCGAAGCAATAATTGCTTCTAATACTTCATCAATTTCAATAACTAAGCTTGGGGCCTTAAGTGGTCGCCCTGAGAATTTCATCGGCATGCATTTCTTTAATCCTGTGCCAATGATGAAGCTTTGTGAGATTATCAAAGGGCTTGCAACATCTGTTCAAACCTTTGAAACCATAAATGAATTTGCAATTAAAATCGGCAAAACCACAATTGTATCAGAAGATTTTTCAGGCTTTATTGTTAATCGTGTGCTTGTGCCAATGATAAATGAAGCGATTTATGCCCTTTATGAAGGAATTGGCGATATCACAAGTATTGATAATGGTATGAAGCTTGGCGCAAATCACCCGATGGGGCCACTTGAGCTTGCCGATTTGGTTGGGCTTGATACTTGTCTTGCGGTAATGCAGGTTATTAATAATGGAATGGGCGATCCAAAATACCGCCCTTGC
The DNA here is from genome assembly GCA_964443435.1 of uncultured Caulobacteraceae bacterium. Lineage (GTDB taxonomy): Bacteria > Pseudomonadota > Alphaproteobacteria > Caulobacterales > Aquidulcibacteraceae > Pseudaquidulcibacter. Next base: position 32,422 of record CAYUCW010000014.1, read on the forward strand.
CCTTTATTGATTAAGTATGTTGAGGCGGGCTGGCTTGGCCGCAAAACTGGCAAGGGCTTTTATGATTATTCGGGCGAAACACCGGTTCCTACAAGATAATTACCAAATTAATAGCGCAAGCCGTATTGCCATAATTGCCATTATTATTCCAGAAGTGGTAAATATAGCAAAACGCACAATTACTTTGCCAAGATTGATTTGCCACAATGAATGAATAATTCTTAATGCCACATAAATCCAAGCAAGATTTAAAAATAAAGCGTCGGTTTTACCGCTAAGCTCTATGACAACAGCCAAAGCATAAAAAATGGTTGGGCTTTCATGAAGGTGGTTATAATTATCGGCAACCGCCACCGCTTTATCATTTAATACAAGCGTATTAAATTTCGCTTTTGTTTTAAATTTATCAAGATTTACTTTGATTAAAGCGGGAATTCGTCTTGCATAAAGCCAAATAAATACCACCAAAGTCCATAAAATAAGTGCTAATACTGGCTGATACATTTTATTCCCAATCTGGAACTATTTCTTTTCCAAAAATTTCTTCATAAGTTTGACGCGGACGGATAAGTGCCATTTTATCGCCATTCACCATAATTTCCGCCGCAAGTGGGCGTGAATTATAATTAGATGCCATTGAAAACCCATAAGCCCCAGCCGACATAAAGGCGATTAAATCATCAGTATCCATTTTTGGCAATGGTCTATCGGTCGTAAAAGTATCGCCAGATTCGCAAATTGGCCCTACCACTGTGGTCGGCATCATATTTGTGCCTTCTATGGCTTCTTCTATTGGTAATAATTGGTGATAGGCTTCATAAAGGGCAGGGCGGATAAGATCATTCATGGCGGCATCCATTACCGCAATCTCACGACCGCCATTTTCTTTATTGACGATTACTTTGGAAATTAAAATTCCGGCATTGGCGCAAATCATGCGCCCTGGCTCAATTTCAAGTTCAACACCAAGTGGCGAAATAATTTCTTTGACCATTTTGCCATAGGCATTAACATCGGGGCCAATATTGCCTTCTTCATAAATTGCGCCAAGTCCACCGCCAAAATCAAGGCGTGAAACTTTAAGGCCGCGCGCGCGTAATTCATGCGTCATGCTTGCAAGCACTTCATAACCCGCTCTTAATGGTTCAATATCTATAATCTGAGAGCCAACATGAACCGCAAGCCCCACGGGCTCTACATATTCAAACTTGCTTGCTTCTTCATAAAGGGCATAGATTTTATTTACTCCAATCCCAAATTTAGAAGTCGCTTTGCCGGTTGAAATTTTATCATGCGCACCGGCGGCAACATCGGGATTTACACGAAATACGATTTTTTGCGAAAGCTTAAGTGAATTGCAAACTTCATTAAGCATATAAAGTTCGGCGGCGCTTTCAATATTAATTTGTTTAATTCGGGTTTTCACCGCAAATTCAAGCTCTTGCTTAGTTTTGCCAACTCCTGAAAATACGATTTTTTCAGGTTTAATTCCGGCATTTATTGCGCGTCGTATCTCGCCTTCGGAAACTGTATCCGCGCCCGCGCCTAATTTGCCAAGCGTATTTAAAACTGCGCGATTTGAATTTGATTTAACCGCAAATGCAATGGCAAAATCTATGCCTATAAGGGCATTTTCCAAAACCTTATAATGATGCACAAGGGTTGAATGTGAATAAATATAAGTCGGTGTTCCGAATTTCTCGGCAATTTCACGAACAGGGATATTTTCGGCATATAATTCGCCGTTTTTATAATCAAAGTGACGCATTTTCTTTTTCTATTTTATAGCTCTATCAAGGGCTTTTACTTTTTCTTTGTTACCGATTGCGGCGGCATTTTCGCGCTCAATCC
>CAYUCW010000014.1:34372-40797 GCA_964443435.1 uncultured Caulobacteraceae bacterium
CCAGGGGTGCCGCAGGCATATAAAGGAATTAAAAGCGATATTAATAATAATTTCTTCATTTTAATTTTTCCTTCCATGCCTTTATTTGCTCGGCTACTTTGACCGGCGAAGTTGCACCATGCGAAAGTCTTGAATTTACCGAAGCTTCAACATTAAGTAAGTCTACAGCATTTTGATTAATTCTGCTATCAATTTTTTGGAACTCACTTAGTGGCATGGTGCCAAGCTCTGGATAATTATTATTTTCGGCATGCTTAACCACAGAGCCAACAATATGATGTGCTTCGCGGAAAGGAATATGTAATTCCCTTACAAGCCAATCGGCAAGATCGGTTGCGGTGGAATATCCAAGGCAGGCGGCTTTGCGCATATTTTCTTTATTAAAGCTTATTTTTTCCATCATGCCATTCATAGCAGTAATCGAAAGCCAAAAATCTTCAAATGCGCCAAATGTAAGGGTTTTATCTTCTTGAAGATCTTTTGAATAAGTAAGCGGTAAGGCTTTTAAAATCATTAAAAGACTTTGTGAATTAGATGCAATTCTTGCGGCCTTGGCGCGAATTAATTCGGCGGCATCGGGATTGCGCTTTTGCGGCATTATTGAAGAGCCAGTTGACCAATCATCCGAAAGCCTTGCAAAGCTAAATTGCGCCGAAGTCCATAAAACAATCTCATCCGCAAGTCTTGAAAGATTTACAATCGCTATTGAAAGCGCCGCCAAAGCTTCTAAGGCAAAATCGCGCGACCCTACGCCATCCATTGAATTATTATTGGGCGCATCAAATCCAAGCTCGTGCGCGGTCATGAATCTATCAATTGGGAAAGGGGTTCCTGCCAAAGCCGAAGAGCCAAGCACACATTCCGAAGCATTATCATATGCCGATTGCATGCGCTTTACATCGCGCGCGAGCATTTCAACATAGGCCATTAAATGATGACCAAGGGTTACGGGCTGCGCGGTTTGTAAATGCGTAAAGCCTGGTAATATAGTTTCAATATGTTCTTCGGCGCGAATAAGTATGGTCTTTTGTAAAGTCTTTACTTGGTCAATAGTGCTTAGAAGTGCTCTACGCGTCCAAAGTTTAAAATCATTTGCTACCTGATCATTACGTGAGCGGCCAGTATGCAATCTTTTGCCCGCTTCACCAATATTTTCGGTAAGGCGCGCCTCTATATTAAGGTGTATATCTTCAAGCGCGACGCTAAACTCAAAATCATTATTTTCAATTTTGGTCGCAATTTCATTAAGACCTTTATGAATTGCGTCTTTATCTTCATTGGAAATCACACCACATTTTGCAAGCATATTTGAATGGGCAATTGAGCCGTCAATATCTTCACGCCACATTTTTTGATCAGTACCAATAGAAGCATTAATGGCTTGTAAGGCATCAGAAGGAAGTGCCGCAAACCTGCCGCCCCACATTTTTTGACCTTTTGATGAATTTTCGCTATCCATTTACAAACCCTTTTAATATCCTATACGTATATATACAAAAGTGAGGCCATATGAAAATTAATAAATTGACTTATTTAATAATTGCAATTGTTTTAATAATCGGCCTCTTTGTATTTTATAAGTCCCCCAATAGCATTAAGACAGATAATTTGGAAAGCTTTAAATCCCCAAGTTTTTCACAATTCGGTGTGTTAAAAGCACCACCTGTAATCTCTGGTGATGTTTTTCTTGATGAAAATGGAAAATCCCGCACTTTATCTGAATTTAAAGACAAGATTTTAATCGTAAATCTTTGGGCGACTTGGTGTGCGCCATGCGTGAAAGAAATGCCGTCTTTGGCAAAATTTGCACAAAAACATTCTGAATTTAATATTGTCGCGATAAGTATTGAAAAAGATATTAAAGCCAAAGCCAAATTAAATGAACTTACGGGCGGTGCACTTAAATTCTATCAAGACCCAACAATGAAAATTGCATTTTCACTTGCTGCCCCTGGGCTTCCAACTACAATTATTTATAAGAACGGTATTGAAATTGCGCGTATCCCTGGCGAAGCTGAATGGGTTGGCGCGGATGCGGATAAATTAGCGCAGATCCTTAAACGATAATTCCGAAGAATATTCATCTAACGAATTATAAAATCCATCTATAACCAATGTATTATGGTCCGAACCTTTAAATCCTATAAATTTTTTGGGAAAATTTGCGGCTTCATATAAGGTTTTTCCATGTCTATAAGGGATAATTGTATCCTTATCCCCATGGGCAATTAAAACCGGAATTTTCACATTTTTTATATATATGTCGTTTTCAAACTTATTGCGCATTAAAAGTTTTATTGGAAAAAACGGATATCTTTCTTCGGCAAGTTTTAATGCCGATATAAATGGCGCTTCAAGGGCAAGAAATTTTGCAGGTCTTTGTGAAGCAACATAAGTGGCAACCCCACTTCCAAGCGAGTGACCATGAATTATTATTTCGTCTGGTTTGTAATTATTTTTAATAAGCCAATCATAGGCGCTTAATCCATCAATTCTTAAGCCGTTTTCACTTGGTTTACCGCTTGAACCTGAAAATCCACGATAAGCAAAAGCAAGAATACCATAGCCTTTTTTATTTAGTCGTATAATTCGCCATTTTTGACTTTCTAAACTACTCCCAGAACCAAAAAAGTATAAAATTATCGGCTTATTATTCTTAGGCTTTAAATACCAAGCTTGTAAGCTTTCGCCATCAATTGTTTTTATTCTTATATTCTCAACATTAATCCCATTGAAACTTGGCATTTCGGTACTTTTTTTATTATGAAATAAAAGCCTGCCTTGATTTATATATAAATATCCAATTGCAGCAAAATATAGAGTAAAACTAAAAACAAATATGCTTATAAATAGATTTTTGATAAATTTCATTTTTATAAGCTTCAATTATTATGTGGCGAATTTATGGCTATTGCCCCTTTAAATGTTCGGCAATCATATTAACCGCAATATCGCTATTAATTGGCTCAGATAAAGTTTTTAGTGCGCTATCGGCCTCTTCATGGCTAAAGCGCGTTCCCTTGCGGCTTTCGATTAAGGCACTTGAAAATTCAGGTGAAAATTCGGGGTGGGCTTGAAAACTAAGGATTTTTTCATTTTCATAATGAAGTGCCGCAAATGGTGTAAAGTCGGACTTGGCAATAATTTTTGCGCTTTCTGGTTTTTCTAAAACTTGATCTTGGTGTGAAACCAAAAGATTTATTTTATAGTCCAAGGATTTTGGGCAAATAGTTTTAAAATTTTCAGGGGGCATAAATTCATAAGTATGACGACCAATACCCCAGCCTTGTGGGGCTTTCATAACTTTGCCGCCCATTGCTTGGGCAATTAATTGATGACCAAAGCAAATGCCGACTTGTGGTTTCTTCATTTCGGCGGCGGTTTTAATATATTCTTCTAATGGCTTAATCCAAGGCACATCATCATAAACTCCATAGGGAGAGCCAAGTGTAATAATCCCGTCAATAGTATTTAAATCAGGTAGGGATTCGCCATTAAGCACAGAGCATGTCAAAAACTCAGCATTTTCAAATAATGGCGCAAGTTTTTGCCTCAGCATTTCGGGATATAGGCCAAAACTATCGCCAAAATCGAGCGGTGGTCTTCCAGTTTCAATAAATAACAGCTTCATATCTATATTTTATACACTCAAACCTTGAGAAACGGTAACTATTTGGGCTATTAGAGCAATATTATTCTTTATTCGCAATTCTATCAATGAAGATGAATTGTTTTTTTTATTTTTGCCAAAATTATTTGCACTAAATAGGGTTTAATTTTGTCATTGATAAGAATAATTTAACAGTTTCATCTATTTAAACGTCTTAGACGTAATAGAAAAAAAGGGGGCCTTATGGCAGACGGAACAAACAAAGCAAAAACACGGCCTTTATCGCCGCATTTGCAAATTTGGCGTTGGCATGTAACCATGGCGACTTCTATACTTCACCGTGCGACCGGTATCGCAAATGGTGTTGGATTAGTTATTATTCTTGTATGGCTTGCATCTTTATCGGGTGGCAAAGCGGCATATGAAAACTTTACGGCTTTTATGGCTAATCCATTCTGCCAATTGGTTTTATTGGGAATTGTGATTTCAAATACATATCATATAGCCAATGGCATTCGTCATCTTATTTGGAATCTTGGTATTGGTCTTGATAAGAAAACTGCAAGCTTTACTGCATGGCTAGTTATTATTTTGGGCGCAATATCTGGCGTTGCAATTTATGGCCTTGGCCTTATTGCGGCAGGGAGATAATAATGAAAGACTTAAGAACCCCACTTTCAAAAGCACGTGGTAATGGCCCATCTGGTCATGGTACAGAGCATGTGATTCAACAACGCGCACTTGGTTTTGGCCTTTTATTTGGCTTTATTTATGCCGCGTTTTCAATTCTTTTCACCACTAATCTTTCATACGAAGCATTAATGGCTTGGTTCAAAGCACCATTTAATGCGGCGGTTATGGCATTAATTGTTATAGCTTCAGCCGGTCATTTCAGACTTGGTGTTCAGGTTGTGGTCGAAGATTATATTCATAAGCCATCAAGCAAACTTATCCTAAGTCTTGCCACTACTTTTACCGCTGCGGTAATTGCTATGTTTGGCGTATTTACAATTTTAAAAATCTTTCTTGGTTAGTTGGGAAATAATATGAGCGCGTCTAATAAATGGATTGACCATACTTATGATGTTGTTGTGGTTGGTGCCGGTGGTTCTGGTCTTCGTGCGGCTTTGGGCTGTGCACAAGAAGGTCTTAAAACTGCTTGTATTTCAAAAGTATTCCCAACCAGAAGTCACACGGTTGCGGCGCAAGGCGGCATTTCGGCTTCGCTTGGTAATATGGGCGAAGATAGCTGGCAATGGCATATGTATGACACGGTTAAGGGTTCGGATTGGCTTGGCGACCAAGATTCAATTGAATATTTAACCCGTAATGCACCTGCCGCAGTTTATGAGCTTGAGCATTGGGGTGTTCCATTCTCTCGTACCGAAGAAGGTAAGATTTACCAACGCGCATTTGGCGGAATGACAAGAAATTATGGCGAAGGTCCAGTACAAAGAACATGTGCCGCCGCCGACCGTACAGGTCACGCAATGCTTCACACGCTTTATGGAAATTCACTTAAATATGATGTGGAATTCTTTATTGAATTTATCGCCCTTGATTTAATTATGGACGATGAAGGTGTTTGCCGTGGTGTGACCGCTTGGGAACTTGCAACTGGTAAACTTCATAGATTCCGCGCACAGCGTACAGTTTTGGCAACTGGCGGTTATGGTCGTGCTTATTTCTCTGCGACTTCTGCGCATACTTGTACTGGTGATGGTAATGCCATGGCGCTTCGCGCTGGTCTTCCGTTACAAGATATGGAATTCGTACAATTCCACCCAACTGGCATTTATGGTGCAGGTTGTCTTATTACCGAAGGCGCACGTGGTGAAGGCGGTTATTTAACCAATTCAAATGGTGAGCGTTTCATGGAACGTTATGCGCCAACAGTAAAAGATCTTGCCCCACGCGACATGGTTTCACGTGCAATGACAATTGAAATTCGCGAAGGTCGCGGCGTTGGTAAAGATAAAGATCATATTCATCTTCATCTTGATCACCTTGACCCTGCGGTATTGCATGAAAGGCTTCCTGGTATCTCTGAAAGCGCCAAAGTATTTTCTGGTGTTGATGTAACCAAAGAACCTATTCCTGTGCTTCCGACGGTTCACTATAATATGGGCGGCATTCCGACCAATTTCTTTGGTGAAGTAGTTCGTAAAGATGGCACAAACCCTGATAAGGTTGTTGAAGGCCTTATGGCGGTTGGTGAAGCGGCTTGCGTTTCTGTACATGGTGCAAATCGCCTTGGCTCTAATTCGCTTATTGACCTTGTGGTGTTTGGCCGCGCGGTTGGTCTTCGTTGTGGTGAGGTTCTTAAATCTGGTGCTTCACAGCCGGCGATTAAAGACAGCCAAACCGATGGTCATCTTGCACGTTTAGAAAAAGCAAGAAATGCAACGGGCGCGATTCCGGTATCAAATCTTCGTCTTGAAATGCAAAAAATAATGCAAAATAATTGCGCAGTTTTCAGAACTTCGGAAAGTCTTGCAGAGGGTCAAAAGCTTATTGATGCGGCTTATGCGAAACTTCCTGAAATTGGCGTAAAAGACAGAAGCATGATTTGGAATTCTGACCTTGTTGAGGCTCTAGAGCTTGAAAATCTTTTACAACAAGCGTCAATTACAATGCATGGCGCGGCAAATCGTACGGAATCACGCGGCGCACACGCGCATGAAGATTTCCCAGAAAGAAATGATGCCGAATGGATGAAACATACGCTAGCAACGCTTGATGTTGCAACAGGCAAAGTTTCAATTGATTATCGCCCAGTTCACATGAATACAATGACGGATGAAGTGAAAACTAT
>CAYUCW010000015.1:0-33302 GCA_964443435.1 uncultured Caulobacteraceae bacterium
ATTCGATTTCTAAATTCATGGGCTTTATAAACCCCCAAAACATCAACCTTATCCGAAAAGAAGCTTAATTCCTCAAGGGCAAGTTTTACATTATCTTGATTTGGGTGGCCTTCAATATCGACATAAAATTGGGTCGCGTTAAAGCTGCCTTCAATTTGATAGCTTTCAAGCTTCATCATATTTATGCCATTTGTCGCAAAACCGCCCAATGCTTTGTAAAGTGAAGCCGGAATATTGCGAACCCGAAACACAAAACTTGTTATAAATTTTTGGTCTTTTTCAAATTCGGCATCATTGGGTTTTGCCGATAAAATTACAAACCTTGTTGCATTATGATGTTCATCTTCAACATTGGCTTTTAAAATTGGTAAATCATATTGTTCGGCCGCAAGTTTTGTGCCGATTGCCGCAATATTTACATTATTAAGTTCTGAAATTTCACGAACCGCGCCTGCGGTATCGGCGGTGACAACCGCTTCCGCGCCAAGTTCAGCAATAATTTTGCGGCATTGCCCAAGTGCCATTGGGTGCGATCTGATTTTTTTAATATCCGAAAGCTGTGCCCCTTTTGCGCCAACTAATTGATGATGAATCGGTGCAAAATATTCGCCCACAATATGAAGCCCTGCGGCAGGTAATAAATGATGCACATCACTTACGCGCCCGGCAAGCGTATTTTCAATTGCAATCATGGCAAGCGCAGCAGTTCCCGATTTAACGGCCGCAAACGCATCTTCAAATGTTTTACAAGGCAAAGCCGTATATTCAGGACATGCAATATTTGCCGCCATATGACTATTTGCACCATTTTCGCCTTGGAACGCTATATATTTAGCCATTATTATTCCTATAAAATTCTCTTGCAGTTTCTAAGTTTTCGGGTGTGTCCACGCCTTTTGGAAATTCTTTTACTACACCTGCATATATTTTCATACCAAGCTCTAGGGCACGTAATTGCTCAAGCTTTTCTCTTTGTTCAAGCTTTGATGGCTTGGCTGTGACAAAATTACGCAGTGCTTCGCGCTTATATAAATATAGCCCGACATGGCGATAAATATCACCTTCACCCCAAGGCGCATTGGCGCGTGTGAAATAAAGGCATTGACCACCCTTGGTTTCATCAAAATTTGCAATAATTGCTTTGACTAAATTCGGGTCTTGCTTTTCATTTTCATCATTTGAAGGCGACACCAAAGTTATAATATCGGCATCTCTATTTGCCTTAAAACATTCGATGGCAATATCAATAATCTTAGGGTCAAATGTTGGCATATCGCCTTGTAAATTTATGACAATATCAAAGAAATTCTCTTTATCTATCAAATCGATAGCCGCCAAAACTCTATCTGAACCTGATGGCAATAATGGGTCGGTTAGAACCGCTTTTGCACCCACGGATTCAGACGGCGCGATAATTTCTTCATCCCCTGCCGCGACCAAAATATCCTTTATGCTTGATTGTAAAGCGCGTTCAATTACGCGGGCAATCATTGGTTTACCCTCTATGTCGGCAAGCGGCTTATTAGGTAATCTTGTGGCGGCAAGCCGTGCAGGAATCACTATAATGGGATTGAAATTTTGATAGTCTTTTGACAAGATTTAGATCCAAATTCGATAATTAAAACCAAAAAAATAGTCTTTTTAAATATTAAAACTATTGTTTTTTAACTTTCTTAAGTCTTTTTATACATATTTTTTGTTAAATCTACTGAATAATATTGCAAATGCGCTGCAAAGAATATTGATAGAGAGGCGCGTCCGTGCAATATGCATAAAAATTATTACTAGAATTTTTGGGGGCATTTGCCGAATGAAAAAATCTTTGTGGATGAATATGGTTCTTGGTGGCTTAATTGCAACAGGACTTGGTATTATGGCTATCGGAACTTTTTCTGATTCTCTTTATAAAACAAATCAAGAAGCCGAAGGCTATCCTTTTGAAGCAGACGTGGCTAGTGCTGGTGGTGGTGAAACCGCAGGCCCTGAATTAATGCCTGACTGGGGTACTTTATTCGCTGACCCTGCAAAACTTGCTGAATTTACTGCACAAGGTGAAAAAGCGACTGGCGTTTGTAAATCATGCCATGATTTATCACCTGCTGGCGCAAATAATACTGGTCCTGGTCTTGCTGGAATCGTTGGAAGGAAGTCTGGAACGCACGCAGGCTTTGCATATTCTGACGCAATGAAAGCCCATGCAGTGCCTTGGACTTATGATGAATTATATTTATTCTTAAAAAATCCAAAAGCTTTGGTAAAAGGCACTTCAATGTCTTATGCGGGTATGCCAAAAAGTGAAAATCGAATTGCCGTTGTTGCATATTTAAAATCTATATCGCCTAATGCACCTGCTATTCCTGCGCCAGATCCAACACGCGACCCGGCAAAAGCTGCGGCTGCGGCGGCGGCTCCTGAAGCGGCGGGCAATGAAGTTGCGGCGGCAAATGAAGTTTCTTCTGCGCCAGAAGCTGCTGCAAATGCCGTGGATGCAAGCGCACCTGCTAAAAAATAATATGATTTACTAATTGAATGTATTTTTATTAAAGCCCCGATAGTTTCGGGGCTTTTTTGTATTGTATTATCTAATCTTTTTAGATAAATTAACAATGAAATAAAGCAAATAACCATATTGCCACCGGTGTCAGTATAGGTTATATAGAAAAAAACTGAGGGAGACAAAATGTCTACAGAAACGACTAACAATACAGGTCTGCAAAAGCCAACTAATTTTAGATGGGTTATTTGCGGTCTATTACTAGCTGCTATGGCTATTAACTATATCCATCGCCAAACATTCGGTCTTTTAAAAGACAATTTAATGTTGGAATTTAATTGGAATGAGACTGACTATTCAAATGTAGTAATTGCATTCCAAGTAGCATATGCGCTTGGTTACGTAAGCTTTGGTGCAATTATTGATAAAATCGGCTCTAAGCTTGGCTATACGATTGCTTTCGTACTTTGGACGACTGCGCATACTTTGACTGGTTTTACTGCAACAACTTTACAAATTGTCTTAGCGCGTATTGGTTTAGGGTTTGGTGAAGCAGGTTCATTCCCTGCAAGCTTGAAAACAATTGCCAATTGGTTCCCACAAAAAGAGCGTGCTTATGCGGCGGGTTGGTTTAATGCGGGCGCAAATATTGGTGCAATTATTGCCCCAATCGTTGTTCCGCTTTTAACACTTGCTTATGGATGGCAGTCTTCATTTATTGTAACCGGTGCTTTATCCTTCATATGGGTAATTCTTTGGATTAAATTATTTAAAAACAATCCTGCTGAGCATAAAAGCGTAAACGAAGCAGAGCTTGCACTTATTAATTCGGATCCTCCTGAAACAACAACTAAAGTTCCTTGGCTTAAAATTGTTACTGTTAAAGAAACTTGGGCATTTGCCTTGGGTAAATTCATGATTGACCCAATTTGGTGGTTCTATTTATTCTGGCTTCCTGGTTATTTAGGCAAAAACTTTGGCCTTGACCTAAAAACTTTCGGCCCACCAATTGTTGCAATTTATCTTATTTCAGATGTTGGTTCTGTACTTGGTGGTTGGGTTTCTTCAAACTTCATTAAGCGCGGTATGAGTGTCAATCTTGCGCGCAAGATTACATTATTAATATTTGCAATTTGCGTATTACCTATATTCTTACTACAGAATGTAACTAATCTTTGGATTGCTGTATTGATTATTGGTGTTGCTGCGGCAGCCCACCAAGCATTCTCTGCTAATCTATTTACATTACCTTCTGACTTATTCCCTAGATCTGCGGTTGGTTCTGTAATTGGTTTTGGTGGTATGGTTGGCGCAATTGGCGGTATCGTATTCTCTAATATTATTGGTAAAACTCTTGATGCCACTCAATCATATACAACATTATTTATGATTGCAGGAAGTGCATATTTAGTAGCTTTATTAATTATACAATTACTTACTCCTAAGCTTGAAAAAGTTTCGCTGGATAAAGTACTGTAATAAATAACATATAAAGTAAAAATAATGGGCGGATTTCCGCCCATTTTTCGTTTAACTATTTTTATATGGTATAAAAGGGAAGTTACATGCATAATATTAAATATTTTATCTTGGCAAGCGTTATTAGTTCTATTTTTTCGGCTAATGCTTTTGCACAAAACTCTAATGAACAGACCTCTAATGAGCGCCGTATATTCCTTATTGGCGATTCAACCATGCAGAACCGAACTGGTTGGGGTGCGCAGTTTTGCGATAAGCATGTAACGCCAAAACTTACTTGTGTTAATCTTGCGCGTGGCGGAAGATCTTCTAAATCTTATCGTGTTGAAGGACTTTGGGATCAAGCAATTACCCAAATCAAGCAAACTGGTTTTGAAAAAACTTATGTCCTTATTCAATTTGGGCATAATGACGCTTCAAGAAGGCCTGAGCGCGCAACAGATATGAAAACCGAGTTCCCTGTTAATCTTACTAATTTCGTAAATGAAGTAAAAAGCGCGGGGGCGATTCCAGTTCTTGTTACGCCAATTACAAAACGTAGTTTTAAAGATAATGTTTTAATAAATGACATGCGCCCTTGGTCAGAAGAAGTTCTTAAAGTTGCCAAAAGCACAAATGTTCAATTTATTGACTTAAACCTAAGCTCAGCTAAAGCGGTGCAAGAAATGGGTATTATGGCATCTTTCGATCTTGCAGTAGCGCCGCCCCCACCAGAATTAATTGAAGCTGGAAAAACTGGAACTACTATTGAAATGCCAAGACGTGGTCCACCAAATAATGGGCAAGGAAATGGCTCTCCACGTCCAGATGGACAAGGCCCTGCGCGTCCCGAAGGACAAGGCCCTAATCCTAATGGAAATCCGCAAGATAGACCAAATAATCAAGCACGAAATAATGATAGACCAACACCGTTTTTTGACTATACTCATATTGGTCAAAAAGGTGCAGAAGTTTTCTCTAAAATCGTAGTAAAAGATTTAAAGCAAACTATCCCTGACCTTTCAAAATATTTGGTTGAATAGGGATTATTAATGAAGAAACGGGACTTTGTAAAAACACTTGGCGCAATAAGCTTATTTCAAGCTATGGAACTAAGAAGTGCTTTTGCAAGTCCCAATTTGGTTTCATCTCTCAATGGTACAAAGCCGATTGTAAATACTATTTATGGGCCAGTAATTGGCAAAAATATAAATAATATTTCAGTATTCAAAGGCATTCCCTATGCAATTGCACAAAGGTTTAAAGCACCAATTGAAACGCCCAAATGGACGATTGCTAAAGAAGCATTTGATTATGGCGCATCAAGCCCACAATCAAGCAAAGAAGATGCAAATCAAAGCGAAGATTGCCTATATTTAAATATTTGGTCGCCAAAGCTTGATAATAAAAAGCGCGCGGTCATGTTTTATATACATGGTGGCGCCTATTCTAATGGATCTGGTTCTCACGCCTTATATGACGGCACAAGCCTTGCGGAAGCTTATGATGTTGTTGTCGTTACCATAAATCATAGATTAAATGCTTTTGGATATTTATATCTTGCACATCTTGAACGGCTTATTAAAGGCACAAATGAATTCGCCGTGTCTGGCAATGCAGGGCAGCTTGATATAATTGCCGCACTTAAATGGGTGAAACAGAATATAATAAATTTTGGCGGTAATCCAAATAATATAATGGTTTTTGGACAATCAGGTGGTGGCGCAAAAATAGCAAGCCTTATGGCTACACCTATTGCCGACGGGCTTTTCCAAAAAGCCGCGACCATGTCAGGACAGCAAGTAACCGCATCGGGCCCTAATAATGCGACCGCACGGTCAAAAGCCTATCTTGAAAAATTAGGCATAGCCATAAATTCCGATGCTTTTGATAAAATTAAAGCTGTTTCAAGCCGAGACTTAGTTGCGGCATTATCGGCGCGTGACCCTATTGCTTCGGGTTCTGTTTATTTTGGCCCAGTTCTTGATAATCAGATATTATTCAGACATCCATTTTATCCCGATGCCGCAAAACAATCATTAAGAATCCCAATGATTATTGGCAATACCCAAGAAGAAACAATGGCATTTCTTGGTAATGACCCAAATCTTTCTTCATTAAGATGGGAAGATTTACCGGAAAAGCTTCCGCCGCAATATCGGGTTGATATAAACCCATTTATTGTGATTGAAAAATATAGGAAGCTATACCCTGATTACACGCCTGCACAAATTTATATAGCGGCAACCACCGCCGGAAGATCTTGGCGCGGAGCGATTATTGAGCTTGAAGAACGCGCAAAGGCAGGTGCACCGGCTTATGGTTATAATATTAATTGGGCATCTTCAAAAGATGGCGGCAAATGGGGTTCACCTCACACAATTGATATTGCATTAGCATTTAAAAATACCCATGTTCCATCTCAATATATAGAAGATAATGCCGAAGCTAGACTTATGGCAAATTATGTCTCAGAAGCCTTTGTAAGCCTTGCAAAAACTGGCAAGCCAAGTGGCGGCTTCCCTAAATGGAAGCTTTATACAATGCAAAATCGTGAAACTATGATTTTTGATATTCCGCCCAAAATGGTCAATGATCCACGCGGTGAAGAAAGAAAATTATTTGAACAAGTGCCTTTCATACAGCATGGCACTTAATTAAAGTTTTGCTTGAATCCATTTTTCTGCAAGCTCTGGCCAGCTTGCCTGTGAACCATCTAAGTGCCTTAAGCAAAAACCATGTGGGGCATCGGTAAAAATATGGGCGTCAAGATTTAATGATAAATCCCGAGCGGTTTTTATAAAATTAAGCGCATGCTCAATCGGAACAATATTATCATGTAGTGCATAACATAAAAAGACAGGGCATTTTGGTATCCCATGCTTTTCATTAAATATTCCAATTGGCCAATCATTATAAAAATCTTGCTTTTCTTTTGGTGGGAAATCTGGTTTTCCTACTGGATACTTATAATCCTTATGATTAGCATTTATTGGTGCATAAGCAATGATTGCCCCTTTAATATCATAATCCTGACATGCCAAAACACCTGATAAATGACCACCAGATGAAAGACCACAAATGAATATAGGCGCGGTTTTAGCTTTTAAATATTCAAGCGCTAATAACCCATCTTTAAGCGCAATATCACTTCCGTTATTATCATTTGGCAATCTATGAACCAATATATAGGCATTAAAACCCTTTTCATTTAGCCAATTGGCGATTTCTACCCCTTCGGAATCATACATTAATTGTAAATAGCCACCGCCCATTAAAACTAATACATTTGCTTTTGGATTTGCCACTATAAATGCATGTATCTCTGGCCGTGTAATGGTTTTAATAATTCGGTCTGGGTAAGTATTTTCAATTAAGTTTTCTTGACCATTTTCAAGAATAATAATTTCATCAGGCTTAAGTTTCATAATATTTATTTTTCACTTGCCAATAATTTTAAATATGCATTTTTAAGGCTAGATTTAAATATTTCATTATTAATAAGTTCTGCTGAAAATACCTGTGTTAGTGCGAAAAACTTATTTAAATCAGCTTCAGAATTATCAAGTGACTTACCAATATTCATGAGTTCTTCACTTAAAGGATCAGTTATTTTTTCATTATTCTTAGCTTTTTTGGCAATAAATCTAAACCAAGCGGCAATCGCAAATGATAGTTTCTCAATTGATATATTATTTGCAAGATTTTCATTAATAGTATCCAATATTCGTATTGGTAGTTTTTGACTTCCGTCCCATGCAATTTGCTCTAGCTTATGAACAATCGCCGAATTTGAAAAGCGCGACAATAAATCTTCAATATAAATATCAAGATCCATTCCTTCTGCGGTCTTAAGCATTGGCTTAATTTCACTTTTCATCATTTCACGAATAAAGCCAAATAATTCATAATCTTGACTTACGTTAAATACACTTTCATGTCCTTTTAATATTCCTAAATATGCAAGGCTTGAATGTGCGCCATTTAATAATTTAAGTTTTGCACGTTCAAATGAAGCAACATCATTAGTAATAATAATTCCATATTTTTGATAGTCTATATCGGTTTCATGCTTCTCAATTACCCATTGCGTAAAGGCTTCACGTTGAATAGGCCAAGCATCTATTATGCCAGTCTCAGCAAAAACTTTTTCCTTTAATGCTTCATCAGTTGCCGGAGTAATACTATCAACCATAGTTGAAGGGACGATTAAATCATTCAAATATTCAATAATCTCAGGATTAGTAATTGACGCGAAAGCCATAATTGCGGCGCGGACTTTTTTACCATTAGAAGGAAGATTATCGCATGGAATAATTATAAATGGCTTAGTTCCATTTTTAAATCTTTGCGCCAAAGCTGCAACTAAATATCCAATATAAGATTTAGGTGAATGCAAGTTTTCAATATCATGTTTGATTTCGGCATTATTTACATCAAGACTTCCATCCGCTTTAAGGCCATAGCCTTTTTCAGTAATTGTGCTTGTTATAATTTTCGTCTCGGTTGAAACTAATAAATCTATGATTTTTTGTGGATTTTCAGGGGCAACCAAAACATCTTTAATAATACCAATTATTTGATAGCTTATTTCCTTATCAAGTGAAGCCAATACATAAAGTCCATCTTGTGGATTTAATGCATCACGCACCCCAGTTGAATGCAATGAAACCTCAGTAATTCCCAAATCTTTTCTATCATTTGCAATTTTATCAAAAAAATAGGCTTGGTGTGCACGATGAAAAGCACCAGGACCAAAATGAACAATGCCTGCTTTTACTTCATCACGATTATAATTAGGAATAATTGCTTTTTGTTCGTCTTTTAAAATTGCATTTGTTAAATTCATAATTTCCTCTGATTCTATATAAAATAGATTTATATAAAAATTTAAGCAATCAAAATCGTAAAAAACATCTATTTATTCCATAGCCACATTGAGTTATTCTTCAAATACGCTCAATTACAACCAAAATACTGCATCAAGGCTCAAAATCATTTAATTCAGTTAAAAAAGTGCTTGATTAATCCAAAATTATTATGTTAATTAATTTGACAATTTATTTCTACGTCCTGCCCAATATGTATTGCAGGCTAATAATAATTATACTCAAGGACGGATAATTTGGAAAATAGCACGACGCACATTTTAGATGAAGCGGTAATTGAGAAAATCAAAAATCTAAAACTATCCAGAAAAAAAATTACGATCAATGATGTCGCAGACCTATCTAATGTTTCCAAAAAGACAGTATCAAGAATTATTAATGATTCACCAAATGTTAAAAAAGAAACCCGTGAATTAGTAGATGCTATTATAAATGAACTTAGCTTTAAACCAAACCCTCAAGCACGTGCCCTTGCTTTTAGAAGCTCATTTCTAGTTGGTTTAATTTATGATAATCCCAATCCACAATATGTTGTGAATATGCAACTTGGTGTACTTGATGGCTTAAAAGGCACTGGCAAAGAATTGGTCGTGCACCCTTGCGATAAAAAATCACCAGACTTCCTCAGTGAAATTGAAGAATTTGTTGTTTTACAAAGATTGTCAGGAGTAATTATATTACCCCCGCTTGCCGAAGATAGAGCACTTTTAAAGCTTCTAGATAGCTTAGAAGTTAATTATGTTAGGGTAAGCGCACGTAAAGGTGAAGCTAATGATCCGCCAATTATTGCTTCTGAAATTGTATCTAATGATAGAATTGGTTGTAGTTTTGCCAGTAATCTTTTGGCCGAATATGGACATAAGAAAATTGGTTTTATAGGTGGCGACTTAATTTATCCATCGGCAATTGAAAGACGAATTGGTTTCCTTGATGGACTTTCAAAAAATAATATAAGCCTTGAACAAGAACTTGATGTTGATGGTGATTATCGCTTTGAAACTGGATATAAACAAGCTTTAAAAATATTAAAACGACAAGACAGACCAACTGCAATTATTGCATGCAATGACGAAATGGCGGCCGGTGTTTATAAAGCCGCTTATGAACTTGGGATAAATATTCCTAATGAACTAAGCGTAGTTGCATTCGACGATAGTCCGCTTGCAGAAAGACTTTCGCCATCTTTATCTTCGGTAAGACTTCCAACCGTAGAGATGGGAAAAAAGGCAGCGGAATTAGTTTTAAGCCCTAGTATAAAAACTCAAACATTTATTTTTGAATCGAAACTTATGCAACGTACTTCAATAAAAAGGATTAATTAAATTTAGTTCTGCAAAAAAGTGATGACACCGGTGTCTTTTTAGTTTAAACACATATCAACTAAACGTGTAATAAAAGTTTAAAACTAATTTGACTAATTATTTTAAGCACAATTATACGTGCGATATACCATAAGAGGAAGCAATGAAAGAAACTATAGAAAGTTTAATATCAAAAGGAGCACGTAAATTAGTGCTTAATGATGATAGACTATTTTCTTCTGATGCCTCAGAGCGTTCAATTGCTAGAGATTTATATAAATTGGTGAAAGATTTGCCAATTATATCACCTCATGGGCATACTGACCCTTCATGGTTTGCAAAAAATGAGAATTTCTCAAATGCTACCGAGCTTTTCCTTGCTCCTGATCATTATGTTTTCCGAATGCTTTATTCACAAGGCATTGATTTAAAATCAATTGGCGTTGGCGATAAAAGCGGCCCATCAGATGCAGATCCACGTGAAGCTTGGAAAATTTTTGCCAAAAATTATTATTTAATGCGCGGCACGCCTTCATCTATGTGGCTTAATCACGTATTTGTAACTGTGCTTGGCCTAGAGCTTGAACTATCTGAAATTACCGCTGATTATTATTATGATACTATTGGCGAATTATTAGCAACAGACGCTTTCAAACCACGTGCCTTGTTTGAGAAATTCAATATTGAACTTATATCAACAACTGAATCACCGATTGATACTTTGCCACACCATCAAGAAATAATTAAGTCTGGATGGAAAGGTCGCGTTATATCTGCTTACCGTCCTGATAATGTTATTGACCCCGAGCATGAGGCATTTTTCAAAGATATTAAAACTTTCGGTGAATTAACCGGCGAAGATACAAGCACTTATAAAGGCTATATCCGCGCCCATGAAAAACGCCGTGAATATTTTAAATCTACTGGTGTTACATCAACCGATCACGGACACCCTTCGGCATTTACTATTGATTTATCAGAAGTTGAAGCCGAAACACTTTTTAATGAAATCCTAAAAGGTAATGTTACACCGCAAATGGCGGAAACATTCCGTGGGCATATGCTTATGGAAATGGCAAGAATGTCATTAAAAGACGGCCTTGTAATGCAAATTCACCCAGGTGTATTACGCAATCATAATACTTGGCTATTCGATAGATTTGGTCGCGATAAAGGCGGCGATATTCCAATGCCAACTGATTATGTAAATAATCTTCGCCCTTTATTGAATAAATATGGGAATGAAAAAGACTTCACACTTATTATATTCACATTGGACGATACATCATATTCAAGAGAACTTGGCCCACTTGCTGGCCATTACCCAGCAATGAAACTTGGCCCTGCTTGGTGGTTTAATGATAGCCCAGAAGGAATGTTAAATTTCCGCGAAGGTGTTACACCAACGGCTGGCTTCTATAATACTATTGGTTTTAATGATGACACTCGTGCGTTTTTCTCAATTCCGGCACGTCATGACATGGCACGAAGAATAGATGCAAGATACCTTGCAAAACTTGTGTCCGAGCACCGCCTTACCCAAATTGAAGCAAGTGAAATTATACAAGATCTTGCCTATAAATTACCTAAACAAGCTTATAAACTATAGAAAGTGAAACTATGTGCGATAAACATTCAATTTATTCAAAAACATATTATGCAACCCACCCAGACATGATGATGGGTGCTGACAATGAAGAATTAAGAGATAAATATTTATTAGATGGTCTTTTTAAACCTGATGATGTTGTTCTTCACTATACGCATTTCGAAAGATTTGTAATTGGTGGCGCGGCTCCGGTTTCTAAGCCTCTTGACCTTCCAAAACAAACTGAGCCTGCATCTGCTGCTGGTCATACATTCCTTGAACGTCGTGAGCTTGGTGCAATCAATGTTGGTGGCGGTAAAGGTACTATTACTGTTGATGGTACGGTTTATGAGCTTGGTCCAAAAGATGGACTTTATGTTGCAATGGGAGCAGAAAGCGTTGTTTTTGCATCTGAAGACTCTTCTAATCCTGCATTATTCTATCTTACTTCTACACCAGCGCATGCGACTTATGAAACTAAGAAAATTTCAATTGCTGATGCGGTTCCACTTGAAAGAGGCGCACTTGAAACTTCTAATGAGCGCGTGATTTATCAATATATTGTTCCACAAACTGTTAAGTCTTGCCAATTATTACTTGGCCTTACTATCCTTTCACCAGGTTCAGTTTGGAATACAATGCCTCCACACCTTCATGACAGACGTTCAGAAGTTTATTTCTATTTCAACCTAGGTGAAAACGATCGTGTATTCCACTTTATGGGTGAACCAGAAAACTGCCGTCATATCGTTATGAAAAATAATGAAGCCGTTGTTTCACCACCTTGGTCAATTCATATGGGTTCTGGAACTTCAAACTATGCGTTCATTTGGGCAATGGGTGGTGAGAATTTAGATTATACAGACATGAATGTCTTAGACATTTGTCAATTGGCATAAGGGGAAAAAAGATGGGAAATCTATTTGATTTAAGCGGAAAAACCGCACTTGTAACTGGCGCAAATACTGGTCTTGGACAAGGAATTGCGCTTGGTCTTGCTGAAGCGGGCGCTAATATTGCGGCTGTTGGCATTGTTCCTGCGGAAGAAACTGGTGAAAAAGTTAAAGCTTTAGGCCGCGAATTTATAGACATTAATGCAAATCTTGGTTCACTTGAGCCAATTGATAGAGTGTTAGCTGAAGCTGTTGCTAAATTTGGTAAAGTTGACATTCTTGTTAATAATGCTGGCCTTATCCGCCGCGCTGATGCGGTTGATTTCAGTGAAAAAGACTGGGACGATGTAATGAATGTAAATATTAAAGGTGCATTCTTTATGGCTCAGGCAGTTGGCAGACATATGATTGCTAATGGCGGCGGAAAAATTATTAATATTGCTTCTATGCTTTCATTCCAAGGTGGTATCAGAGTTCCTTCTTATACAGCTTCAAAATCAGGCATTGCAGGTATTACTAAACTTCTTGCAAATGAATGGGCAAGCAAAGGCATTACTGTTAATGCAATTGCGCCTGGCTATATGGCAACTGATAATACTGCACAATTACGCGCTGACGAAGCAAGATCTTCTGAGATACTTGGTCGTATTCCTGCAGCTCGTTGGGGTTTACCTTCTGACCTTGCAGGCGCAGCAGTATTCTTGGCATCAACTGCATCTGACTATGTAAATGGTGCGGTTATCCCAGTAGATGGCGGCTGGTTAGCGAGATAATAATGAATAGTTTTGAAATTGCGAAAGCATTTAATATTGCAAGGAAATCTGGTAATTTTTTACCAGATTATCCAACTTCTATTCCTGAAAAAATGGCTAATTCTTATGAAATTCAAGAAGAAGCCATTAAATTATGGGATAGTGAAATTATCGGTTGGAAAATCGGAAGATTGCCACCTGAAAAACAAGAATTACATGCAACTGAACGTCTAACTGGGCCAATTTTCAAAGAATTCCTTCAGTTTTCAAAAGACGGAACCGCCGATTGTAAAGTATTCGTAGGTGGCTTTGCCGCAGTAGAAGCAGAATATGTTTTTGAAATTAAAGCCGATACTTTGGCTTCAAAAACTTCTTATACTGAAGATGAAGCTTTTGAAATTATTTCTGCGGTTTATGCTGGTATTGAAATGGCTGGTTCGCCACTTGCAACTATTAATAAACTTGGCCCTACCGTTGTTGCCTCAGATTTTGGTAATAATTATGGACTAATTCTTGGCGAAAAGCTTTTGGACTTTAACGGTCTTGATAAAAATTCTTTATCAAGTGAAGCGGTTAAGAGCTTTAAAGTTTCAACCGAAATTGAAGGACAAATAGTTGGTACTGGTGGATTATTCTCTATGCCAAATGGGCCACTTGCAGCAATCGCATGGCTTGCAGGGCATCTTGCAGAGCGTGGAAGACCACTTAAAAAAGGCCAATACATATCATCGGGCGCATCAACCGGTATTCATGATATTGAAAAAGGTCAAAGCTCAAGCGTATATTTTGATGGACCAAATATAAAACATACCATAAATATAAGAACAGTTTAAGGAGGCGAAAGCCTCCTTTTTTTATACCTGAGTTGTAAAATAATCACATATAGAAAAAAAATGCACAAATTATGTCACCGGTGTCAAAAATCAGTTTACTTTAAATTAAACTAGAACTATTAAGGCGATTAAGATTTTCATGGGAGTGTAAATTGAAAAACAATACTATATTTAAATTATTAACTACTGCTTCGTCAGTAGCAATTGCGGCATTTGCATTTGATGTTGCACCAAGTTTCGCACAATCAACCACTGCTGCTAGCGAAACAGTTATCGTAACAGGTTTCCGTAATTCAGTCAGAAGCTCTATCGCAACTAAAAAGCGCGAAACTGATATCGTAGATTCTATTTCTGCTGAAGATGTTGGTAAGTTTCCAGATAATAACTTAGCTGAATCTTTACAACGTATTCCGGGTGTTGCGATTGATCGTGATGGCGGCGAAGGTAAATCAATCACTGTTCGTGGTCTTGGCCCTGACTTTACACGCGTTCGTTTAAATGGCCTTGAAGCTATTTCAACAACTGGCGGTAAAGATAAAGATGGCGGTGCAAACCGTGGTCGCGGCTTTGACTTTAACGTTTTCGCTTCTGACCTATTTAACTCATTAACAGTAAGAAAAACTATTGCGGCTGAAACTGAAGAAGGTTCTTTAGGCGCAACTGTTGACCTTAGAACTGCTAGACCTTTTGATTATAAAGGTTTCACAATGGCTGGCTCTTTACAAGGCGGCTATAATGACCTTAATGAAAACGTAAGTGGTCGTGGTTCATTCATGGCTTCAAACCGCTTTATGGGCGGCAAACTTGGCGCATTAATTTCAGTTGCTTATAGCCAACGTGAAACTATGGAAGAAGGCGCAAACTCTGGACGTTGGCAGAATGCTTATTCTGCTGGTAACGCTGGCCGCTTCAATAGCTATAGCACTGTTGCAGGTGGAACTGATTTCAATACTACTACTAGCGCATTTCCTAATGTTATTACGCCATGTACAACTGCTACAACTAGGGTTTGTAACACAACAGAAATTAACGCTGTAAACCCTACTCTTACTGGTGAAGCAGTTAATGTTTCGCAAGCTTTAGTTCCACGTTTCTTGCGTTTCTCTCAGTTCATTACTGATAATGAAAGACTTGGTATCACTGGTTCATTACAATATAGACCAACTGATAATACTACATTCACTTTAGACGTATTACATTCTGAATTTAATGCAGATAGAATTGAATATAACCTAGAGCCGATTTCTTTCTCTCGTAATAATACTGGCTTACCACAAACAGATGTATATAATTATACAATCGATAGCCGTAAAATTATGACAAAAGCTGCTTTCAATGATGTTGATATTCGTTCTGAAATGCGTTTTGACGCTCTAAAAACTACTTTTGACCAAGTAAATTTCACAATGGAGCAGAATTTTAGCGATAAATTATCTGGTCGTTTATTAATTGGTTCGTCTAAATCATTCTTAGACAATTCAGAGCAAACAACTTTCACATTTGAATCATACAATGTTCGTGGTTATTCATATGACCTTACTGATATGACTAACCCAGTTATTAATTATGGCACTTCTGCAAGTGGCTGTAATATTGCTATGCCTTGTTATTGGACTTATGCCGCACCTTCATCGGCTACTGCTTCAACTAATGCCAATGGCGATGCGTCACTTGTAAGACTTCGTCCGCTTACAGTTACAAATGAATATAAAACTGGCGCTTTAGATTTCAAATATGATTATAATGATAATTTCAAATTTAAATTTGGTGGATCATTTAAAGAATTTGGTTTCGCAACAACTGAACTTCGTCGTTATACAACTTCACCTTTAACTAATAACGAAGCTGTTGAGCCTGGTTCATTAATGCAGACTACTATTAATGGAAATATAGCTTCACATGCTAGATCTATTAATGTTGCTGGTGTTACTTATTTAGTTCCAGATTTAGATATTATTCGCGATAAATTCCAATATAATTGTAATTGCGTAAATTCATTTGGTACATTTACTCTAAATGCTCTGAACAATGCGGCGCGCGCAAATAATCGTTCTGCTTTAGAAGCTGATACAGCTTTCTATTTACAGTCTGATTATAAAGCTACATTACTTAATATGCCTGTTAGAGGTAATATTGGTGTAAGATATGCGCAAACCAATCAAAGTGTAGAAGGTTATTTTGCACGTGGTACTGTTCTTGAAAACATAACTATTAAACGTACTTATGAAGACGTTCTTCCTTCTGCCAATTTAACAATTGAGCCGGTGAAAGATGTATTTGTAAGACTTGCGGCTTCTAAAGTTATTTCAAGACCTACACTTGCAAGTTTATCACCTGCTGGTTCTATCACTACATCTAGCCAAACTCTTGCAATTGGTAATCCATATCTGGACCCAATCAGAGCAAATACATATGACATGAGCATTGAATGGTATCCAAACCGCGATACTATGTTCACTGTAAGCTTATTCAAGAAAGAAATTAACTCTTGGATACAATCACTTACAAGAACTGTTCCATTCTCTGAAACTGGCTATGATGTGTCTTTGCTTGATGGTACTGGTCAAACAGGAACTACAACTTATACAGTTACACAACCTGTAAATACTCCAGGTGGTGATTTAACTGGTTTTGAAGTTAGCTTAAACCAGCCATTCACTTTCCTTCCTGGATTATTATCTAAGACTGGTGCAATTCTTAACTATACTCAAGTTGATTCAAAAATTAACTATGTAATTTCGTCTTCTGCGACTGCTACATTATTTAGAGAATACAATCTTCTTGGTATGTCACCTGTATCTTATAATGCGACACTTTATTATGAAGGTGACAAATTATCAGGTCGTGTGTCTTTGGCACATCGTGACTCTTATGTTTCTGTGTTACTACCTGGTTCATCAGCAGACTTATGGGGCAAAGAGCCTGTTAAATCTGTAGATGCGCAAGTTTCATATAAATATAATGACAAATTTACTTTTGTACTTGAAGGCGTTAACTTAACTAACGAAGTTCAAGACAGCCGTATTACTTATAATACTGCACAAGGTAATGTTGCTAATGATCTATTATTTGATATTTCAGAATCTGGTCGTCAGTATTATTTAGGTGTAAGATATAAATTCTAATTTATATTTTATCTTGTAATTTATATGGGCGACAGTTATCTGTCGCCCATTATTTTTGAAAGGCATTAAAATAATGAAAACTGAATTCACAAGCTTTGGCGAATTATTAGTAAGGCTTACTACTACATTGGGATTAACCATTGATAGGATGCCCGACTTAACCCCATTTATTGGTGGTGCAGAAGCCAATGTTGCCGTGGGTCTTGCAAGGCTTGGTCACAAAACACAAGTTATTTCAATTTTGCCTGATAATGATTTGGGGCTTGCTGCATTAAGTGAGCTTAAAAGAAATGGCGTTATAACTGATAATATTCAAACTACTGAAGGCCGCATGGGGCTTTATTTTCTTACCCCAGGTGCAATTCATAGACCATCTGAAATTATTTATGACCGCGCAAATTCGGCATTTGCAAATTTTGATTTTAGTCAGGTTAATTGGCAAGAAGCTTTAAAAGGCACACAATGGCTTCATATTTCTGGTGTTACTGCGGCACTTGGAATGAATGTTTTTAATGCCGCAAAAGACGCTATGAAAGCGGCAAAGGCACTTGGCATTAAAATTTCTTATGATGGTAATTATAGGCCAAAACTTTGGGAAACTTGGTCAAAAGATGCACCAAAACTTATTCTAGAGCTTATGGAATATGCCGATTTAATGTTTGCAGGTCATAGAGATTTTGAACTTGTTTTTGGTCAAAAATTTGATGGTGATGGCGATATTAAAGAAACCAATGCCGCCGAATTTGCTTTTAAAAAGCTTCCAAACCTAAAACGAATTGCCAATACACCGCGAACGCAAATAAGTGCAAGCGTGAATATTCTGCGTGGTCTTATGCTTACGCGTGATGGTCATTATTCGACTAAAGAATACGAAATCGATGGAATAGTAGATAGAATTGGCGGCGGCGATGCATTCGCAAGCGGTCTTATGCATGGCGTATTATCAGGTCTTGATGATGAAAGCTCCCTTAAACTTGGGATTGCTTCATGCTGTTTAAAGCATGCGCAACCTGGGGACTTTTGTCTTGCAACCAAAGCACAATTAGACAATTTCCTTAGTGATGGTGGTTTTGACGTTAAACGCTAAATCTTTTTATAGAGGTCACGGGAATACCTTTGGCCTCTATACGTTTTATTGCGATCTCTAAAGGCTCTATTGCCGTTTTCATGTGATGGGCATTGGCGTGAATAATTGTATCCTTATCTATACAAATCGCCACATGACCTTTCCAGAATACTAGATCACCTTTTTCTTGATTACCAAAACTGATTTCAGTACCAATTTTTTCCTGCATATAAGCATCGCGCGGATAAAAAATGCCGCAAGCCGAAAATGCCGATTGCACAAGACCCGAGCAATCAACACCCATTCCAGATTTACCGCCCCAAGTATAAGGTAATTCAAGAAAGCGTTTTGCGATTTCAATAGGGTCTTTATAATATTCATCTATTGGGCAAATATGATCCCCATAAATATACCCAAGTCCTTCGCAATAAATATAGCCATTTTCGGTCTTATCCGTAATATTCACAAAGGAATTTATAGAAAGCGTGGCATTAATTTTTGCCTGCACCCTTGGCATTTCAAAAGCATGAGTAACTTGGGCTTTTATTTTATACTTTGGTTCAAAAATTTTTTCACTTAGATATTTGGCTTCTATATAGCCAACATAATTATCAAGTGCCGCTTGCCCCCATGCAAAGCCGTCTTTTATGTCATAGACTTCGAAAATTTCACCATATAAAACTTCGGTTTCTTGTTCGGCATTAATTTCAGGTTTTATTGATAATTTCACGCAAGGTGCGATAATTTGATATTTAACAGGCTCTCTAAATTCTTGCGCCGTGACTTCACCCTTAAGCTTTAGAGCGGCAATATCTTCACGATAAGGATTTAGTTTTTTATCAAGCATTAATGGCGATACATTTCATTATTATCTGGTGAATTCGCAGGTGTTGGGAATTGTAAACTATTTTTTACAAAACTCAATTGTGTATCTTTAATATTAGTAAGCCCTGAAACAATTATACCGGCTATTTGCGAAAGCTTTTCTGCGCCTTTATCAGTAGAGAATATAAAGACATTGCGCTTATCATTTTCATCGCGGACTCTTTTAACAAGTTCAAGCGCCTGCAAAGCATCAAGTGCGCGAACAATCGCGGGCTTATTAAGACCCAATCGTTTGGCAAGACCACGAACAGTATGCTTTTCATCATCAAGGTGAATAGTAAGCAATATTGCAGTTTGACGCGTTGTTAAATCTGGCCCCTGCTCTTTTATAGATTTTTTGGCTATGTCACGCCATAAATCTAATGCCTCGCGCTTTACCAAATCCATTTTAAGTCCCTTTAGTGATAAAGAGAATCAGAATCTGATTTGCAAATTAATTCAAGAGTCAAGCAAAGAGTTAAAATTATTTTTGAAAGCGAGTTGTTAAAAGATCAAATACCGCTCTTACGCCTTGAATCTCTCCACCCATAGGTTTTGCAGGCTTTTCCTTAGGATTCCAGCAATAAACGTCGAAATGAATCCATTCGATTTTATCCACAAATTTTTGCAAGAATAATGCCGCAGTTATTGAGCCAGCAAAAGCGCCGCCACTATTTTTAATATCGGCAATAGAGCTCTCGAGGTCGTCATTATAATTTTCCCATAAAGGCATATTCCAGCAAAAATCCTTAGTATTTTCGCATGAAATTTTTAATTGTGAAGCCAATACCTCCTGATTGGTGTAAAATGGCGGAAGCTCCGGCCCTAATGCTACCCTTGCCGCCCCTGTGAGAGTGGCAAAATCAATTATAAGTTCGGCACCATCTTCTTTTGCTCTGGTAATGCTATCGGCAAGAATAAGCCTTCCTTCGGCGTCGGTATTATCAATTTCAACACTTATGCCAGATCTTGAAATAATAACGTCTGATGGGCGCATAGCATTACCCGCAACTGAATTTTCAACGATTGGCAAATATATTTTAATATCTAAATCCAATTCTTGGGTTGCAAGCAGCATTAAAAGACTTAGGGCGCAAGCAGAGCCGCCCATATCCTTTTTCATCATGCCCATATTTGAAAGCTTAAGATTAAGGCCGCCAGTGTCAAAAATCACGCCTTTTCCTATAATCGCAAGCTTTTTGGCATTCTTTTTAGGCTTTGAAATTATAATTAATCTTGGCGATTCTGCGCCGGCTTTGCCAACCGCATGTATAAGTGGATAGGCTTTTATGGCTTCATCTTTAATTATTTCGGCTTTACATTTTAATTTATTTGCGATCTTAAGAATTATAGTTTCATAAGTATCAGGGGTTAAATCATTTGGCGGTAAATTAATTAAATCGCGTCCAATATTAATTGCATCTATTCTTTCGCAAATATTTTTAGCATCAATATTCGGGGGCAATTTAAACCTGATTTTTTTTACTGGCTTTGTTTTATAAAGATTAAAACTATAAGCACCTAAGCCAAAATAGAAATAAATTTCACTATTTTGATTTTCATCTTTTATTTCATAATCGCCTTCGGGTAATTTATTTAAAGAACCAAAAATCAAATTATCTTTAATTTCATTTATACCAAAAAATACTTTTTCAATCTTTCCATTTGAATAAATTATTAAATTTGAACCAGCCGCAGCATTAAAGCCCGATATTTTGGCTTGTGCAATTTCATTTTCACTTAGGCTTTCCAAATTAGATATTAAATAAATCGGCGTTAATTGCGCATTTTCTTCATTAATGAAAAGGTTTTCAGCAATTACTAAACGCGCTTCTAAATCGTACATTTTCACCCCTTATTAAATCTTTATTAATTTTATAAAGCCAAAAATTTATAAAAAATTAACCAAAACAGAAAAAGATTAAGCCTTAAAATATTTTATGCCAAAGCATTTATACATAAATACACGGCATATTATTCATAATTTTGGACTTATATTATGAAAACAAACATTAGAAACCTTGTAATTGCTTCTGGCTTTGCAATTGGCCTTATATTTACTTCAAATGTAAATGCTTTTTCTTTTATTAAAAAGCCCGCTGCTAAGCCTGCAATGACGCCTGCGATACTTATGCCTGGCGAAACTGCACCAATTGCGAAAGATGCGCAAAAGTCAGAAGAAAAGCAAAAGCCAGCCACACAGGCACAAAGACAAAATGCTTTAAGTCTTTCGCCGGCGGCAGCATCGGTTTTCTGGATTAATGAGCTTTCTATTAATGCCAAAGATGAAACCGCAGCCATAGAAGCAAGTAAAGCCCTAAGGCTTTCTGGATCTGCTGAAAAAGCAACTGAGATTGCAGCATTTGGTATTCAATCTAACCCTGAAAGCGGTGCGTTATGGGCAAATCTTGGCCTAAGTCTTGTTGCCGATAAAAAGTTTGAATTTGCAATTGGCGTTTTAACCAAAGCCATAAGTATGAATCAAAATAATGATGGCCTATATAATGCTCTGGGTATTGCTTATGATAATGCCGAAAAATATGACGAAGCTTTGAATGCTTATAATAAAGGGCTTAGTATAAATCCAAATAATAGTGATATTCTTACAAATTATGGGCTTTCACTTGCACTTAGTGGCAAATTAACCGAAGCCGAAACTATATTAAGACGCGCAGTTGCCACTCCATTTGCACCAATAGAAGCAAGGCAAAATCTTGCGCTTATTATTGGCTTACAAGGAAGACTTGCTGAAAGTGAAAAAATTGCGTCGCAAGATTTAGCGCCCGATATTGCCGCAAAAAATATAGCTTATTTGAAATCTATACTTGGCGAAAATCAAGCTAGTAAATCCAATTAAAAAAAGCCCCGAAACGGGGCTTTTTCTTTATATTAATAGCCGCAAAGCCTTAAAAATCTATCTTTTAATTCTGGATTAGTTTTAAACACACCAGTATATTGTGTAGTGATTGTTGATACATTCGGATGATGAATTCCGCGTGTTGTCATACATTGATGTTTTGCATCAATAAGAATTGCAACACCAAGCGGTTTCAAGGCTTCAGTAATGCATTCAATAATTTGCGCGGTCATTGTTTCTTGTGTTTGCAAGCGCTTACAGAAAATTTCTAAAACGCGGGCAATTTTTGAAATTCCAACCACATTTTTATCTGGCATATAGGCAATATGAGCTTTGCCAAGAATTGGAACCATATGATGCTCACAATGGCTTTCTACATCCATATCTTTAAGCATTACAATATCATCATAACCGCCGACATCTTCAAACGTTCTTGAAAGTTCGGCAACTGGATCTTGTGCATAGCCTGCAAAGAATTCTTTATATGCATCTACAACCCGTTTTGGGGTATCAAGAAGCCCTTCTCTATCAGGATTATCACCAGCCCACTCTATGAGGGTTCTTACTGCTTTCATAGCCTCTTCACGGCTTGGCCTTGCAGGTTTTACCATTTGGCCATTTTCATTTATCATATCCATATCTTTCCCCATTAAGGGGACGAGGGTCGAGCCGATTATAAAAAATAAAAGGTCTTAACGCCCGCCCGATTAACATACGCTTTAAAAAAGCGTTTGGATTTTTAACAATTTAAGTATTCCATTATTGTCTATAATAGATTAATTGAAATCAATCTATAAATAATTACAAAATTGCTTACAATTAAAACTATATCTATGACTGAAATTAAATTATTCAATACTATTCAAAAAGAAAAAACTGCATTCGTTCCTATGGATCCTAAAAGGGTCACTATGTATGTTTGCGGGCCAACTGTTTATAATCGCGCCCATATTGGTAATGCACGCCCTGCCGTAGTTTTTGATACCCTCTTTAGGCTTTTAAAAGAGGTTTATGGTCAAGAAAATATAGTTTACGCCCGTAATTTCACCGATGTCGATGATAAGATTAATAAAGCGGCACTTGAAAATGGCGTTGATATTTCGGTTATTACTGAAAAATATACAAAAATTTATAAATCTGACATGGCTTTATTAAATGTTGAAACCCCAACACTAGAGCCAACTGTTACAGGGCATATGGATGATATTATAGAATTTGTAGCTTCCCTTATTGCGCAAAATCATGCCTATACAAGTCCCGATGGCGTTTATTTTAGCGTTGAGAGCATGCCAAATTATGGCAAGCTTTCAGGACGTAAAATAGAAGATATGCAAGCCGGTGCACGCGTAGAAATTGACGAAAATAAAAAACATCCTGCGGATTTTGCTTTATGGAAAGCGGCAAAACCTAATGAGCCTTTTTGGGAAGCACCATTTGGTAAAGGCCGTCCAGGATGGCATATTGAATGCTCGGCTATGATTGAAAAGAATCTTGGGGCGACGATTGATATTCATGGAGGCGGTCATGATTTAATTTTCCCACATCATGAAAATGAAATCGCACAATCTGAATGTAAGCATGGCGGTACAAAGCTTGCAAATTATTGGCTACATAATGGCTTTTTGAATTTTGGCGAAGAAAAAATGTCCAAGTCTTTGGGCAATGTCCTTAATATTGAAGAAATCTGCGAAAAATGGCCAAGAGAAGCCGTAAGGCTTGCGCTTTTATCGGCACATTATCGTGCGCCGCTTGACTGGAATGATGAAATTTTATCGCAATCCGTAAAAACCCTTGATAGAATTTATCGGGCTATTGAAGCGGTTTGGAATGAAAATATTGCGCCAATAATTCCGCAATCTATTATTGATGCTTTATCGGATGATCTTAATACCCCGCAAGCCTTGGCGGCAATTGCTGAACTTGTGAAAATCGCCAATAAGGCAGAGAGCATAGATGACAAAAATAATGCCCTTGCCGCACTTTTAGGCGCAGGAAAATTATTGGGAATTTTAATTCACACTCCGAAAGAATGGTTTGCGCAAAAGACTGGCGATAATTCGAAATCAGATTATATTAATGATTTAATAAATCAAAGATTAGAAGCGCGCGCGAATAAAAATTGGGCAAGAGCCGATGAAATTCGTGATGAGCTTGCGGCTTTGAATGTGGAAATTAAAGATGGCGCCGGCGGAACTAGCTGGCAATTCAAGAATTGAGAATAAAATGAAAAATCTATTGATTATCATAGCCCTGGTTTCATCAATTGCGGCTTGCGATAAGCTTATCCCTAAAAAAGCTATTGAGCCCGCGCCAATTCTTGAAAAAGAAGAAAAAGTAATTCAAAATTTTGATGTAGATATTGAAAGAACCGAAGCACTTAAAAAATCTTTGCTTGATAAATATCCGCCAACTCTTGAAACCGAAGCAATTGAAGGCTTTTTAAAAACCGAAGAATATGAATGCCGCATTGATCCTACTAATAAAGAAGAAAGGGCTTGCGATAAGGTTGAGGATTCAGCCGGTTGCATTCTTATGACCGTGGTCAAAACCAAACCATATACACCAGAAAAAGCCCAAGTAATAAAGGTTTGCGGTGTTGGCGTTAAATGAGCCAATAATTTTCAAATATGGCAATATTTTGCTTGATGATAATTCAAGCGAAAATTCTGTTTCTTATTTTTTTAAAAACCCTATTGAAATTATTATTGCCAACCGGCCAGATGAAATAGAATCCGCGCTTGAAAAAATTGAATTCGCTAAAAAAAATGGATTTTATATTGCGGGCTTTTTTTCTTATGAACTTGGGCATTGTTTTGAAGAAAGACTAAGACCGCTTTATCAAGAAAGCCAATTACCACTTATATTTTGCGGTATTTATTGCTATAAACGTCCTGTAAAAAATAAGGTACTTACTAAATATTTGTGCAAAATAAATAGTGCAGCATTTTTTCATATAAATACCGGAAAAGCATCTATTTCAGAAGTAGAATATGCAAAAACAATAGATAATATCCATAAAGAAATCACCAAAGGGACAATATATCAAGCCAATTATACTTTTGATATTGAATATGAATATAAAGGAAATCTAAGTCTTTTATTTCAAAAAATCAGAGAAAAACAAAAGGCAAAATATGGCGCAATAATTAATATGGGCGACTATAAATATATATCGCAAAGCCCTGAATTATTTGTAAAAATTACTGGTGATAGCATAGAAACCCATCCAATGAAGGGTACGGTTAAACGCGGCAATTCACAAAAAGAAGACAAGGAAATTAGCAACAGACTTTTAAATGATGAAAAGAATAAAGCCGAAAATCTTATGATTGTTGATTTAATGCGTAATGATTTATCACGCATTTCGAAAACTGGTACGGTCAAAGTACCAAAATTATTTGAAATCGAAGAATATCCAACTCTTTTTCAAATGATTTCTATTGTTAAATCAACGCTTAAACCTAATATTACAATAGAAAATATATTGCGCAGCATTTTTCCTTGTGGTTCGGTTACTGGTGCGCCAAAAATTAGTGCGATGCAAATCATAAATTCAAATGAACACCGCTCACGTGGTCTTTATTGCGGATCGATTGGTTATTTCCACAAGGATTCTGGAATTTTAAATGTTGCCATTCGAACGCTGGAAATCAAAGATAATATAAAACTATCGGTTGGTTCTGGTATTGTTTATGATTCAATTGCCCAAAGTGAATATAATGAATGCTTATTAAAAGCAAAATTCCTTAATGATATAGGCTCAGACTTTGGTATTTTAGAAGCAATTCTTTGGGATGAAGAATTTAAACACCTTGAATTGCATTTAAAAAGACTAAAAAAATCTGCCGATTATTTTGGCTATAATTATGATGAAGACATCATAAGGGCAAAGCTTTATGATTATACCAAGCTCCTTAAAGCACCATCAAAAATTAGGCTAGAGCTTAGAGAAAATGGTGACCTTAGCCTAAGCCACACGCCTGTGATAACTAATGATAAGCCATTTTTAATTTGTTTAGCAGAACAAATAATGGATAGAAAAAATCCATTTTTATATCATAAGACAACTAATCGCGGCTTTTATGAAAATGAATTAAAAAAATTTAGTCAACAAAGCTATGATGAAATTATATTCCTTAATGACAAGGGCGAAATAACCGAAGGTGCGCGCACAAATATTTTCATCAAGAAAAATAATATTCTTTACACGCCTTTGGTTTCATGTGGCTTATTAAATGGAATTTTAAGGCAAACTTTAATTGAAAATGGCGCAATAGAAACCATATTAAAGTCAGAAGACTTATTGAATGCCGATGAAATTTATGTCGGCAATTCAATAAGAGGACTTAAAAAGGCAATTTTTAAGCCTTAAACTTCTTAAGCTCTGATCCGCTATAAACCGCAAGCCCGGCCCAAATAAAACCAAATGTTATTGCTTGTTTTATACCGAAATGCTCCCCATAAATTATAGAGATTATAAGACCAATTGATGGCGCAATATATTGCAACATTCCAATAGTTGATAGTTTAAGCCTTCTTGCGCCATAAGAAAAAAGCGTAAGCGGAATTGCAGTAAATGGTCCCGACATAAATAGCCAAAACATATCAAGTTTTGTATGCCCTAAGATTGGCAAACTATGTTTTGCGCAAAAATATAGACCAATAAATGCAATAGGTATTAGTAAAAGTCCTTCATAAAATAATCCAATCGCAGGATCTACTATGGTTTTTTTACGAAGTGCACCATAGGCCGCAAAAGTAACCGCTAGTGAAAGCGCAAATATTGGGAAATGATCGGCACTGATTATAAGATTTAATACGCCGACACATGCAAGCCCAATTGCAATAATCCGGTATTTATCCATTTTTTCTTTGAAAAAGATAATACCAAAAATTACGCTTACTAATGGATTTATAAAATAACCAAGCGCTGCTTCCATAAGCATTTTTTTCGAAATTCCATAGGCAAAAATCGTCCAATTCACTCCTATACAAATTGCAGAAAATCCAAGCCATAAAAGTGTATTACCGCTTACTCTGAATGCGGGTTTGCCATTAAAGATAAGCCCAATTATTGCCGCCGCGATCGTCGCCATTATCATTCTATCAAAGCTTATCACCCAAGGAGAGATATTAAGCATTTGAACCATATAAAGAGGCAAAAAGCCCCACATTGTGAAAGCGCTTAGCGCATATATATAACCCGATAAGGGTTCTTTTTCCTGTGTCATAATTTTTTCTTTTTAATAAAAAAGCCCTTCATTTCTGAAGGGCTTTGAAAAATATAGATAATCAATTTGAATTTCTATTTTTTACCAATAAGCCCTTTTTCAAGCATTTTTTGTGCTACTTGAACTGCGTTAAGTGCCGCGCCTTTACGAAGATTGTCAGAAACCACCCACATAGCTAGACCATTTTCAACAGTTGCGTCCTTACGAATTCGTGAAACAAATGTTGCATGCTCACCGACGCATTCAATAATTGAAGTATAACCGCCGTCATCGCGTCTATCCATTACAATAATGCCTGGTGCATCTGAAAGAATTTCTTGCGCTTCAAGATCTGTAATCGGATTTTCAAATTCAACATTAACCGACTCGCCATGGCCAACAAATGTTGGAACACGCACGCAAGTAGCGTTTACTTTAATGCTGTTGTCCAGAATTTTCTTGGTTTCTTCAACCATTTTCCATTCTTCTTTTGTGTCGCCGCTATCCATGAAGACATCAATATGCGGAATACAATTAAAAGCAATTTGTTTAGTGAAGTTTTCAATTTTAACTTCGTCATTAACAAAAATAGCGCGGGTTTGCGTCCATAATTCATCCATCGCTTCTTTGCCTTTGCCAGAAGTAGATTGATAAGTTGAAACCACAACGCGTTTAATTTTTGCTTTGTCATGTAAAGGCTTAAGTGCAACCACCATTTGAATAGTTGAGCAATTAGGATTGGCAATAATATTTTTCTTTGCAAAGCCATCTAAAGCATCTGGATTAACTTCTGGAACAACCAAAGGAACATCTGGATCCATGCGCCATTGCGATGAATTATCAATAACTACGCAACCTTGCGCCGCAATTTTAGGCGACCATTCTTTAGAAACAGCACCACCAGCCGACATAAGACAAATATCAAAGCCAGTGAAATCAAAACTATCAAGTGCCTTACACTTTAGAATCTTATCGCCATATGAAACTTCTTTACCCGCAGAGCGACGAGACGCAAGCGCCACAACTTCATCAGCAGGGAATTTTAATTCATCAAGAATATTCAACATTTCGCGACCAACATTACCTGTCGCGCCAACTACAGCAATTTTAAGACCCATTTTACTTTCTTTCTTTTTTGCGCCCTTAAGAATACTACACAGGTTAAACCTAAATAAGAGGGGGCGCGCCCCCATTAAACGCTTTTCTGTAAATATGAAAGACTTTAGCGCATTTTTACTTTGCTAAATCATTTTGTGTTGTTAGAAAGTCGCATGACCAATATTATAAGCTTCGCTAAACGATTAGAAATTGCAATAAATAACACCGGTTCAAACCTTTGTATTGGGCTTGACCCCTTTCCAAAACTTATTCCACCGATTTTTGG
This sequence comes from uncultured Caulobacteraceae bacterium, assembly GCA_964443435.1. Lineage (GTDB taxonomy): Bacteria > Pseudomonadota > Alphaproteobacteria > Caulobacterales > Aquidulcibacteraceae > Pseudaquidulcibacter. Next base: position 28,715 of record CAYUCW010000015.1, read on the forward strand.
CGATAGTGCAAAAATAGAAACTTGGGACAAATTCTTTTGCGAAATAATTGATATTGCCGCAAATAAAGTTCCAATAATAAAGCCGCAAATTGGCCTTTTTGAGCCTTGGGGCGCGGATGGCATAAGCCTTGTAGGAAAACTTGCAAAACTTGCAAAATCGAAAAATCTTTTAGTATTATTAGATGCCAAGCGCGGTGATATTGGTTCAACCGCCGAAGGTTATGCCAATGCATATTTAGGAAATAATCCAGTTATAGATTGCGATTGCATAACTTTAAATCCTTATATGGGTCTTGAAACTTTAAGCCCATATATTGAATATGCAAAAGCGCTTGGGAAATCTATTGCGGTTCTTGTGCGCACTTCAAACCCTGGTGCAAAAGATTTTCAAGATCTTTTAATAGATGGTGAGCCTTTATGGGTAAAAATCGCCAAAAGCCTTAAGCCAATAGAAGACGAATTATTAGATGGCGATCTAAGCTCTCTTATGGTGGTGATTGGTGCAACATGGCCAAGCGAAGCCAAGCAATTAAGAGAAATTTTGCCAAAAACGCAATTCCTTATCCCTGGCTATGGCGCACAGGGGGCAAGCGCAAGTGACGCTATGTCGGGACTTATTAAAAATGGAAATTCACTACTTGGCGGCGTTGTAAGTAGCTCTCGTGGGATTTTATACCCCAAAGGCGCATTTGAAGCGACCTCCATAGAAGAATGGCGCGGCATTATTAATAATGCACTGAATTATGCACTAGAAGAATTAAGCCCAAATAATATTACGACCTAAAATGACATAATGGGATATTATACATAATTATGACGATTTTTATAAATTCCCATATTCCTGCAATAGAAGCTTTACCTAATGTCTATAGCATAGAGCCAAGGCATGATTTTCTTTATGAGCTTGCACGCGTTTTAAACAATGAATTAGGCGATTCTTTAGCCATAAGTGATGCTGTTATAATATTGCCTACAAAACGCGCCGCACGCGCCCTAGCCGATGCTTATTTAAAGATTCGTGATGGTAAGCCCGCAATTCTTCCAAGAATAAGAACTATTGGTGATATTGATCCATTTGAACTTAATTTATTTGAGCTTGATAATGAATATAGTTTGCCGCCGGCAATTAATGGCCTTGCAAGGCGTTTTGCTCTATCAAAGCTTATAGCGGCGCGAAATAAAAATCTTAATTGGGCGAATGATGCAATTTCCACACTTGCCGCCGCCGATAGTCTTGCCGATTTATTAGAAAGTGCCGAACTTACGGCTGAGGGCGATGGTCCAAATTGGTCGGCGCTTGCAAATCTTATTGAGAATACGGAACTTGCGGCACATTGGGAAATCTCTCAGGAATTTTTAAAAATTGTAACCGAAGTTTGGCCACAGATTCTGGCTGAAAAAAACTTATGTGACATAGGGCTTAAGAAAAGACGGGCAATTGAATCGCTTGCCAGAAATTGGGAAGCAAATCCGCCTAATCACCCTGTTATTATAGCGGGGTCAACTGGTGCTATTCCTGCCAATCGTGATTTAATGCGTATCGTTTCCCGACTTCCGATGGGGGCAATAGTATTGCCAGGACTTGATAAAGAAATCGAAGCCTGGGAAGAAATTGGCTTTGAAGATACCCACCCCCAAAGAACGCTTTTTGATACCATAAAACATATTGGTATTGAACGCGCAAATGTTAAATATTGGCCGCAAACCAATACAAATGGAATTGATGATTTATCAATAAGGCGCATGATTCTTAATGAAGCCCTTGCCCCTGCCGAAGCAACCGCATCTTGGCTTGAAAATATAAATAAAATTAAATCCAAAACCGATAATGCAATTGAAAAAGCATTAAATGGCGTGGCAATTATTGAAGCCAAAACCGAAGAATTAGAAGCCGAGGCGATTGCCCTTGAAATGCGTAAAACCCTTGAAACCAAGGGAGAAACTTGCGCCCTTGTCACCCCTAATCAAGATATTGCAAGGCGTGTTGCCGTCAAAATGCAAAAATGGGATATAAGGCTTAATATTTCATCGGGCACTAATTTAAATGAAACCCTGCTTGGTGGTTTTATTGCCGCCGTTTCCGATTGGCTTATTGATACGGGCGACCCAATACGTTTATTGGCTATGCTTAATCACCCATTATTTTCACTTGGTGATGAAAATTGGCAAACTGCACATATGACCTCAGACCTAGAGCTTTATATGCTTCATGGGGCACGAAAAGATGACGATATTTTCGCCATGAATTTACGCGCACAAAATCTATATAATGCCGCTAAAGAAAATTATAAATTTCAATTTGAACGCCCAATAAGTTTGTTAAATAAAATTTGCGAAACTTTAGAAACTATTATTTTTGAAACTAAAACTATTAATGATTGCGCCATAATTCTTATTGGAATTTGCGAAGAATTTGCCAAAACTAAGGATGGCGAAAATAATTTATGGCGTGGTGAAACCGGAATAAATGCGTCTAATTTCTTTGCCGAATTAATTGAAAATGGTCATGAATTTAATATAAAAAATAATATTGATGGTTTTAAAACAATTGGATTTTTGCTTTCTGAAGTTAAAATAAGACCAAATGGCACTCATCCGCGCCTTGCTATTCTTGGCCCACTCGAGGCAAGGCTGTTAAGATTTGATAAATTAATCCTAGCGGGACTTGATGAAAAAGTCTGGCCCAAGCCGCCAAATCCAGATCCATTTTTATCAAGGCCAATGCGTAAAAAACTTGGACTTATTGCCCATGATTTAAGACTTGGACTTTCTGCGCATGATTTTGCGCAAATGGCGGCGGCACCAAATATTATTATTACACGTGCACAAAGACGCGGCGGCTCACCTACTATTCCTTCAAGATGGCTCTGGCGACTTAAAACCCTTTGCGGCGATAGTATGAATGAAATTCTTGAAACCAAACAAGCTAATGATTGTCTCATTTTGGCACAAAGCCTTGTACCTGAGAAAAATTTTAATTCACAAAACGCAATTCCAAAACCAAATCCCCCTATTGAAAAAAGACCACTTGAATTCTCTGTGACCCAATTTGAAACATGGATACGGGATCCTTATAAAATCTATGTAAATAAGGTTTTATCGCTTGTTCCGCTTGAAAATATTGGAACAAAAATTAGCGGCAAAGAGCGCGGCACGGCTATTCATGGCGGTTTAGAAATCATTGAAAGCTGGTATGAAAAATGGCCAGAAAATCCAAAACAAGAATTAAACCAGGCTTTTAGTGCGCATTTTGAGGCCGCAGGCTTTAAAGGGCAAAAATTAAAAGAGCAATTGAGAAGCATTAATCCGACTACGGAGTTTATTGTAAACTATGAGAAATCACGGATTAAAAATTATTCTTTAAAAGCCGAAAAATGGCTTGATACTATTTATGTTCATAAAAATATTAATCTAAAAATCAAAGCAAAAATAGATAGAATTGATATTTCCCCAAATGGAATTGAAATTTGGGATTATAAGACAGGCCCTATTCCAAGCGATAAGCAAATTAATGCAATGATAAGCCCACAAATTCCGATTACTTGTATCATATTGAATAATACAAATCTTGATTTTACTAATAATAAATCAATAACTGGATTTGGACATATTAAAGTTGGAAATAAAAAACCCGAAGCAATTGCATGGGGTGTTAAAAAGCCTGAATTAAGTCTTACTGAACTTATTGATAAAACTTATAGCGCGATAAATACACTTATTGAGGATTATTATGATGAAACTAATCCCAAGGAATATATTTCAAAGCCCTATCCATTATTACTAAAGAATTTCAAATATGAACAGAAAGAAGATTTTCTTGCGCGCCGCATTGAATGGACAAATAGTATTGGGGGCGCAGAATAATGGAATATTTTGATAAAGATTCGCTTATTAAAGAAACTAATGAGAAGCAATTTAATGCGTCTAATCCAAAGGCTTCGATTTGGACAAGCGCCAATGCGGGATCTGGCAAAACCAAAGTTCTTATTGATAGGATTGCAAGGCTATTGCTTGCAGGGACAGAGCCGCAAAAAATCCTTAGCGTAACCTATACACGCGCCGCCGCCGCCGAAATGACTTCACGGCTTTTTGAAACTTTGGGTAAATGGACGGTTTCAACCGATGATGAATTAACCGCAAAACTTAAAGCGCTAGACCCTGAATTTCATATCAGGATTGATGGCCTTCAAAAAGCTCGTGCGCTTTTTGCAAGGGCACTTGAAACCCCAGGGGGTCTTAAGATTGATACAATTCACGCTTTTTGCACAAGTATTTTAAAAAGATTCCCACTTGAAGCCGGTGTCTCCCCTGGTTTTGAAGTAATTGATGAACATGGCGCGGAAATTCTAAAAGAAGAAGCCTATGATATTGCGGCAAGCATTGAACCTGATTTATTTCTTGAAATTACCGATAATGTTTCTTCGCCTATAAATCTTTTAAATAGCGCCAATAAATATTTGCCTTTTGATAAAGCAAATCTTGATTCCGCGCTTGAAAAAACAATAGGCGAAAAATCAGGGCAAGATTTAGATGAATTATTAAATGCCGCAAGTGAAGTTTTAGCCATTGATGATTTGCGTGAAATCGC
>CAYUCW010000015.1:33402-37065 GCA_964443435.1 uncultured Caulobacteraceae bacterium
ATTTGGAAGACATTTATTGATAAGATTATTATTTATAATAATGCCAAAATTGCCAATGATACCCATGATTATTTATATGCGGCATCATTGTTTAATGGGGAATATTTAAAGCTAAAAGAATCCAAAGGGCTTTTGGATTATGATGATTTATTAAAATTTACTTCACGACTTCTTAATGGCGACAATTCGGCAAATCTTTGGGTATTATACAAGCTTGATGGCGGCCTATCCCATGTTCTTATTGATGAAAGCCAAGATACAAGTGCCGAACAATGGGACTTATTAGAGCCATTATTAAGTGCACTCGAAACCGAAAATAATGATAAATTTCCGCGCACGCGCTTTATTGTTGGTGATGAAAAGCAATCTATTTATCGCTTCCAAGGCGCAAGCCCCGAAAGATATTTAACCGAAAAAGAAAAATTCAAATCTCACAATAGACCAAGCGAAAATAGAATATTCGATGAAGTAAATTTCGAAGTCTCATTTAGAACAGGTCAAACCATACTTGATGGCGTTGATGCGGTTTGGACGCATTTAAATGGTTTTGATTTTAATCGTGAATTTAATGATGGGCTGGAAACTAAATTCCTTGCTCCGCGCAATCATATTTCTTCACGTATTGGCGAAAACTCACAAATAGAATTATGGCCTATCACAGAGGGTATTGATGAAGCTGAATTAGAGCCAGATGCTTGGAAGCATCCAAAAAATTCAATTCTACCTAATAGCCCTAAAAATCTTTTAGCGGAACGAATTGCCCGTGAATTAAAGGCGCGAATTGGTCGTGATTTAATTTATGAAAAGGGTAAAAAGCGCATTCTTGAAGCCAAGGATATAATGATTTTAATTCGCACGCGCACTGAATTATATGATCTTATAATCCGCAAATTAAAGCAATATGGCATTAAGACCGCAGGCGCAGATAGTATAAAGCTTAAGGATAATATTGCGGTTCTGGATTTATTAGCAATCGCCAGCTTTAGCCTTAGAAAAGAAAATGATTTTAATCTTGCCTGTGTTCTAAAAGGCGGATTTTGCGGTCTTTTGGATGATGATAAATTCCTGCTTCCTATTGCCTATAATAGGAAGGGCAAAAGCCTGTGGCAGCAATTACAAACCGCAATGAAGCCCGAAAGCGAAATCTATAGTCATTTAAACCCTGATGAATTTAATCAAGTTAAATCGGCTTTTGATTTCCTAAGTTTTATAAATCAAAAATCGGGTTCGCTTGCGCCATTTGAATTTTTTGCGCTTTGTCTTGAATATAAGTTTGAAAATGGGCAAACTGGCTATCAAAAATTCATTTCAAGATTTGGAAAAGAAGCCATAGAGCCAATTGATATACTTCTTGATAATGCCATAAAGGCGGCAAGTTTCGGCACGCCCAATCTTCAAAATTTTATCAATATAATTGAAAATTCAAATACCACAGTTAAGCGTGAATTTGACAATAATGAAGAAGGCGTGAAAATAATGACTATTCACGCTTCTAAGGGTCGTGAAGCACCAATGGTTATATTGCCTGAAACCACAAGCAATAGCGGTAGAAATGAGAGTTCTTTTATTTATGACGATAAAAACCAATGCCCAATAATGCTTATTGATTTTCTATATCTTCCGCATAGACTTAATGAAATTAAAGAAGAAGCGGCAAAAGAAAATAAAAAGGAGCATAATCGACTTTTATATGTTGCAATGACCCGCGCCAAAGATAGGCTTATTATATGTGGGCATAAGCACGGAAAAAAGCTTAGTGAAACTTCATGGTATGCCAATACTGAGGTGGCACTTGGTAATCTCTTAAACTCGCGTGATGCAATGCTTGAAGATGGAACGCAATATAGACTCTGGGGTGATGATTTTGGTGAGATTGATATAATTCCACAAACTAAAACGAAAAAAGAAGAAATAATTATACCAAATTGGGTGCATAGTATGCCGAATGAAGAAACATTCATTCAAAAAATCGCGCCCACCAGTCTTGAAGATGATAATGCCAAAGCAATGTCGCCAGTTTACTCGCCATTAATGGGCGGAAGAAAAGCAATTATTAATCAAAGATATTTACGTGGACGCTTAATCCATGAAATGCTTGAAAAGCTTCCGAATATTAATTCTGCAACAAGGGAAAAATGGGCAATTGACAGGCTAAGGAGTGAAACTAGCCTAAGCGAAGATGAAAAATTTAATATTATTTCGGAAAGCTTTAAAATCTTAAATCATGAAGATTATTCTGAATTTTTTAGTAAAAACTCACGGGCTGAAGTAGCAATTATTGGCAGTGCAGCAAAATTACCACAAAATATGATAATTAACGGCATAATTGATAGACTTGTAATAACAGAAACAGAAGTCTTAATTCTTGATTTTAAAACCAATAGGCCGCCACCCCAAACAATCGATAATGTTGAAAAATCTTATATAAATCAAATGGCTGCTTATTATGCATTATTAAGCGAAACCTATAAAAATAAAAAAATAAGATGTGCGTTATTATGGACAGATATCCCTTTATTTATGGAAATTCCTAATGATATTTTAGATATCGCACTTGCAAAATTATGTGCTATAAAGTCACCAATATGAAATTCATAATTGCCAAGACTTGATTTTGGTTTAATGATGATTAGCTATATAGAATATATAATAGAATAGGTGTTCAAAATGGGTACTCTAGCGGTAAGTGACGATAGTTTTGAAAATGACGTAATAAATTCAGACGTACCAGTTTTAGTTGACTTCTGGGCGGCTTGGTGTGGTCCTTGTATGCGAATTGGCCCAAGCCTTGAAGAATTATCAGATGAATATGCTGGTTCCGTAAAAATTGCGAAAATCAATATTGATGATAATCAAATGACTCCATCTAAATTTGGTGTTCGCGGCATTCCTACTATGATTCTTTTCAAAGACGGCAAAGCGGTTTCAACTCAGGTTGGCGCTATGGCAAAAAGCCGTATTGATGCCTGGATTAAAGATTCAATTGCCTAAAACCATAATCTTCCAAATGAAGTGGCTATAATCCCATGATTGGTGTAGTTATAGTAAGTCACGGCAATCTTTCACTAGAGCTTGTAAAAGCTTGTGAACATGTTGTAGGCAAACAAGAATATCTTGTCCCAATTGCCATTGGCCCAGATGATGATATGTCACAAAGGCGCGATGATATATTTAATGCTTGTCAAAGCGTTGATACGGGAAATGGCGTTATTATTCTTACAGATATGTTTGGCGGCACGCCTTCAAACCTTGCAATTTCGATTATGGATAGAGGCAATTACGAAATAATTGCCGGCGCAAACCTTCCTATGCTTATTAAACTTGCAGAAGTTAGAAAAACTGAAGGCTTGGCGCGCGCCGCTTTTGCATCACAAGATGCGGCAAGAAAATATATTGCGGTTGTATCTTCACTTTTGGCGAATTAATCTTTAAAAGGCATTATGACCAAACATAGTGTAACACTTGATATAATAAATAAGCGTGGCCTTCACGCGCGTGCAAGCTCTAAATTTGCGGTTCTTGCCCAAAGCTTTGATAATACCGAAATCCTTGTATCTAAGGACGATCAAGAAGTATGCGCCGATAGCATTATGGATTTAATGATGCTTGCGGCTGGAATTGGCTCAAGCATTACTATTAATGCGGAAGGTGAAAATGCCGAAA
>CAYUCW010000015.1:37165-39927 GCA_964443435.1 uncultured Caulobacteraceae bacterium
TTTACCAAAAATTCATTGACGCCGGCATCTCTTGCGGCCATTACTTTAGACTTTTCAGAGTGACCGGTTACCATAATTACTGGTAAAAAAGGATTAGGGCTATCTGCACCGGTTCTAATCATTTGTACAAATTCAACGCCATCAATCATAGGCATTGATAGATCAACAATTAATATATCTATAGCAGTCGTTCTTAACATTTCAAAAGCATCGATGGGATCACTTGCTTCTTTAATGTCGTGAATCCCCACAGATTTTAAAAGCTCTTTTATCAAGCTAATCATGTGATGATTATCATCGACAATCATAACTGTAAGAGGAACACTTGTATCTAAACTTGCCATAAACTTCCCTTGGAAAACTATATTTATTATTTATTTAACTATATAATTTTAATAGTAAAGAAATTATTATTTAAGTCAAAGCCATGTAAATATTTTGGGGAATATATTAAAATATTTGGTTATTATGTGTTTATTTTACAATAATTAGGCCATGTTCAGTTTTTTCCCAATAATGCGGCCTTAATGTTAGATTATAAATTGCTAATATAAAAGCTGGGAATTGTAAAATCCAATAAAAAGGAAGTGTGAATATATTTAATAATAACTCACGACGGCCATCTCTGCGAATCGCTGAAGTTGAAATCAGGATTTCCGCGCTAAATGAAATTAATAAAAGCACCAAAGAATCGTCAGTTATTTTATTAAAATAAGCTTGCAAAAGAATTATTATAAGTAATGGCGCGCGAATTGCCGCAATTAATGGGCCAGAGAATATTCCGAAAATAAATGATATAACTCCAGTTATGCTCAAATTTTTTAATAATATTAATGGCTGCCGCAAATGGACTTCTATTGTTTGTAAATGACCGCCAATCCATCTTGATCTTTGTTTAATATAAGACTTTATAGAAATTGGGGCTTCTTCATAAGTAGGCGCATTAATCAGAATTGATTTAAAGCCAAATCTTGCAATTCGCACACCTAAATCGGCATCTTCGGTAAGATTATATTTATCCCAGCCGCCAATTTTCCTTAAAACATTTGTTTTAAAATGGTTTGAAGTACCGCCCAAAGGAAAAAATCCTGAGAACTTAGCAAGGCTGGGCAACATAATTCTAAACCAAACCGCATATTCAAGGGTGAATTGTGAAGCTATCCAATGCTTTGTATTATAAGTAATTAAAGGTGCTTGCACACACGCTGCTTCTGGATTTTTACGAAAGCAATCATAAGCAATTAATAATTGATTTTTATCGGGAATATCTTCGGCATCATAAACCGCTATATATTCGCCCTTTATAAATTTAAGCGCATATTGCATGGCATTTGGCTTGGTTTTAATTGCCGTTTGAGGAACTATTATTATCTGATACTTATAGTCATTTATATGCTCTTTAAGAATTTCAATTGTTGCCCTATCATCTTCTTCACATAGGAAAATGATTTCTTTTTTATCCTCAGGCCAGTTTAATGCCTTTATATTATAGATAAGGTTTTCAACACTTCGCGTTTCTTTATAAACAGGAAGTAGAATTGTATAAATCGGATAATTAGTAATATTCTTTATTCGCTTTAGTTTTGCTTCTTCTTTGGCATAAATGACACCAAAAAGCCTAAATATTATTATAAAAGCACATAAAACCTGTGAAAACATGAAAAAATAAATAAGCTGATTTCCATACACCGCGCCGAATGCAGACAATATTGCAAGCATTAGAAAAAAATACGCCGCTATCCTGCCAGAATTAAAGGCAGAGTAAATAATAGGCTTTTTAGTCTTTTTATAAGCCCAATTAATATTTTTTTCTTGATAATAGTCTTTATTATCAATATTTATATGGCCACTCATTGTTTTCCGCTATTTTTCCTATCTAAGCATTATAGGTTGAAAAAATAAAGTAAAAACTTTAATGCGCTTGTTAATACACATAAAATTATAATAATATTAGGCAAATAATTTAGAATTTGAATCGTAACTTATGAATTTAGAACCTTTTTACTCGGCAAATATAATTACAAGAATACATATTATTCTTGCCATAAGTGCGATTATAATAGGATTTAATCAATTCATTTCTTTGAAAGGTAATCGCCCGCATCGCTCATTGGGATGGATTTGGGTGATTATCATGAGTGGTGTTGCAATAACTGCGATTATTATGCCGCATAAGCATAAGGATACTTTGCCGCTTACACTTGGGCTTACGGTTTGGATTTCAATAGGCCTACCGCTTGCGATTTATGCAATTAAAAAAGGTAATATACTTTTACATCGCGCGGCAATGATGGGCGTATATCTTGGCGGCTTAGTTGTCGCCCTTATGTTTACAATCACGCCAGGGCGCATGATTTATAAAATATTTTTCGGTATTTAAGCATTCATAACAGCTTGAAAAAATAAATTTTATGTGTGAAATATCCCAAAAAGGATATTCAAATGATCGAAACTCGCGCCGCGATTGCTTGGGAAGCAAAAAAGCCACTAACTATTGAAACCATTCGCCTTGATGAACCAAGAGAGGGCGAAGTTTTGGTTGAAATGATGGCAACGGGCATTTGCCATACTGATGCTTATACACTTGATGGCCTCGATTCAGAAGGCAAATTTCCGGCAATTCTTGGTCATGAAGGCGCAGGGATAGTCCGCGCGGTTGGCAAAGGCGTAACAAGCGTTAAAGAAGGCGATCATGTAATCCCACTTTATACCCCTGAATGCCGTGGCTGTAAGACTTGTTTATCACAGCGTTCAAATCTTTG
>CAYUCW010000016.1:0-5219 GCA_964443435.1 uncultured Caulobacteraceae bacterium
GCAAAAGCAATACAATTATATTCGGGATTCGTGTATCAAGGGCCAAAATTATTAGAAAATATCAATGATGCCCTTAAAGAATATTACAAAAAATAAATAAAATTAGACCTATTTGTTAAACTAACCATAACCATTTCATGATACCGCTTGGGTTGATATTTTAATTATAGGTGTGTTTTGGCAATAAGTCCTTTATCATTGGCGTTTTTTAGTTCGGGCTCTAGCAGCTCGTTCTCAAGCTCTCCTATGGATTTATCGTCGTTAATTAATACCTCATCGAGCGCAGTTAGTACAAGAAAACCAATTCAAAAACTTGCACCATGGGATTCAAAAGCGCCTAAAAATGATCTTGATAAGCTTGCTACCCAAACATTGAATTCCCCATCATTATTTTCAGGTGGACTTGGAAATGGCGCAGGCTCTGGAATTCTTGATAAAAATGATAGGCAATTATTTTTAGTTCATAATGCTACGGAAAAACTTAAATCGCTGGCAAATATGGCGGCAAACCGCAGTCTTACAGATGCTCAAATTAAATCTATTACCAATAGGATTAATAGCGGCATTAAAGAAATAAATGAATATGTTTCTAAAAATCGCTTAACAAATAATGGTATTTTAGTAGCCGGTAAAAATTTTAGTACCTATCAATCAAATGCAATCGGGCAAAGCGCACCTACATCATTCAAAACTAAAGAATTGGTTTTTGGCGATGAAACTGCGGTTCCTGATAGTTTTTCTGGCGATGTTAAATTTTCAATGACGGTTGGAAATGGCGTAACCAGTCAGACTATAAATATCGACCTAAGTGAAATGGGCGCAACAACGCGTACTCTTGATAATGTTGCGTCCTATATAAATGGAAAATTATCGGCGGCAGGGGTTGAAGCACGTTTCTTCCGTGAAGAAACCACAACGGCATCTAAAATCACAGGAATAGCGCCTACAAAATCGCAAGCCTTTAAAATAACTTATGGCGCAAATGAAGCTATAAGCTTTAATGGTGGCCTTGGTACTACCGAAACGGCCGTTTATGTTTCGGGTGCAAAAATTACTGATAAAATCTCTCAATCGGTTTTAACCCGCGTTGATTTAAGTGATGCAAATATTGCAACTAAAGCTTTTTCAAATGAATTTACAGCGACCAAAGGCCTTAATATTCATGCAATGACTCGTGATGATGAAGGAAATATTTATACTATTTCTGACGTGGCTGGCGAATATAAAGGACTTGATGTTAAAGCTAATACTGATGTTTCAATGCAGAAAATTGATTCAACAGGCAGAGTAGTTTGGTCACGCATTATTGGCTCTAATTCAGATGCCAAAGGCTATTCAATTGCGGTTGATGATAGCGGCAATATTGCTTTGGCTGGCTCTGTTAATGGCAAAATTTCAAATGATCCAAATGTTTCTGGTAATGGCCTTGATTCATTTGTATCTATGTTTGATTCTGAAGGTAGGGATCTTTGGACGCATCAACAAGGAAGCACAGGAACTGATAGTGCTTTAGATGTTAAATTCGATGGCGCAGGAAATTTATTGGTTCTTGGTAAAACAGATGAATCTATCGCAGGCGTTGCGGCACTTGGCGGCAATGATGTTTATTTACAATCATTTGCGGCCGATGGAACGGTTAATTATACTAAAACACTTGGCACTTCGGGTGAAGATGCACCAATTGGTATAAGAATAAATGGCACAGATGCTTATGTTGCTTGGAATAGTGCGTCAGGTGGCCAAATAAGCCGTATAGATACAAATACTGGCAATTTCTCTGGCGCAGATGTCGGGTCAAGCACTCAGAATATAGAAAAAATTTCGGCCTTTGATATTGATGGTTCTGGTAATGTAATTATCGCAGGCAATAAAATCGGGCAAACTTCAACCGATCAATTAGTAAGTTTTAATTTAAATACTTCAAATGTGAATTTCACAAAAGACTTGAACGGAAGCCCTGTTCGCGCTCTTAATGTTAATGGTGGTTTAGTTAATATCGCACTTGAAGGTGTACCAGACCCTAGTGCGACAAATACTACTGTTAATCAAAGCGTTTTAAAAGGTTTTGCGGCATCAGATGGTAATGAAAGATATTCAATTAATGTCACTGGCGAATTTGATAAGAATATAAGCATTACTACTGCGGAATTACAGGATACTTCCTTACAGGCTTTTGGTTTGCCGCAAGGAACTTTATCTTATGATAAAGCGACAAATCTTGCGGATTTAACCGGAATACAAACTGGCGATTATTTTGAAATTGCGGTTAATAACGGTTCTAAACGTAAAATAACAATTTCCGAAGGTGAGACAATGCAAACTCTTGCCACGAAAATTGAAAGATTCACATCAAGCTATGCAAATATAAGTGTATTATCACGCGATGGCGGCAAATATTTTTCATTAACGCCAAAACCTGGGGCAAGGCTTGAAGTCTTTGCTGGGGCAGGCATGGCAAATGCATTAAAGCAATTAGGACTTGAATCTGGCTCGGTTATTTCAACAACGGCTATAAGCAAATCAAATCCTGCACCAAAAGTAATAGCTCTTGAATTGCCAACTGAGTTTGATATTTCTGATAAAAAAAGTGCCGAAAAATTAGTAAGCAGCTTTGATTCAGCTCTAAGAAGCATTCGTATTGGTTATCGCGCGGTTTCAACCGATCCTACTATGGTTGAATTAAGAAGACAGCAATCTAGCGCTGGCGCAAAGAATGCTACAAATTCCAAAGCTATTGCAGCATATAATGCGCAAGCCGCAGCCGCCCAAGAAGCTTTATATCGCTTAGGCGGCTAAAATTAAGAATATTTTAACCTAAATTGCTTTGAAGATAGATTATGAAGAATTTATTTTCTAAACTATTAATCACTTTAATTTTTTGTATATTCGCCACAAATGCAATGGCGCAAAAAATCATTAATGGTCAAAGAGTTTATGATAGAGCCGCAGGTGAAACCCCTTCAAAATTACCTGTCCCAAGATTTGTGTCTTTAAAATATGATACGGTTAATTCAAGAGCCGGGCCAGATCAAGAATATCCATTAAGATTTGTGTATCGTCGCCGTGGTTTACCTGTCAAAGTTATCGCTGAAACCGATGATTGGCGCAGAATTGAAGACCCAGAAGGCACTAAAGTTTGGGTACATAAAAGGGTTCTTGATGCCAAACAAACATTAATCATTAAATCAAGCAGTTTGCATAAGGTTAAGCTTTATAAATCATATAAGGAAAACGCGCGCATAATCGCAAGCTTGAATAATGGCGTTATTGCCGAAATCTTGGAAAAGCGCGAAGGCCTAAGAAAAATAAAAGTTGGCCGCTATACTGGCTGGATAAAAGCAAATGACGCTTGGGGTGCCTAGGCTTTAAATCGCACTATATTAGGTACCTATAAAATAATATGTACTAAAGTCTTTTAATTTATAGCAATTGTCTTTAATGCAGTGTTGAATTTTTAAGATTATAAAATCGGAGCAATTATGACTAAGCAAACAAGCTTTACATATGAAGAATTAATAGCTTGCGGTAAAGGTGAAATGTTTGGCGAAGGTAACGCCCAACTTCCTCTACCAAATATGCTTATGATGGACAGAATTATAAAAATCACTGATGAAGGTGGTGCTTATGGTAAAGGCCAAATTATTGCGGAACTTGATATAAAGCCTGAGCTTTGGTTTTTTGCTTGTCACTTCCAAGGTGATCCGGTTATGCCTGGTTGTCTTGGCCTTGATGCTATGTGGCAGATTGTCGGATTTTTCCTTGGTTGGGGTGGTTCTCCTGGTCGTGGTCGTGCTTTGGGCGCAGGTGAGATTAAATTCACAGGCCAAGTTACACCTGATGTAAAAACTGTTCGTTATGAAATTGACATAAAAAGAGTGTTTAGATCAAAACTTATTCTTGGTGTTGCTGATGGAGTAATGTTTGCTGATGACAAACCTATATATCATGCGAAAGACTTGCGTGTAGGTTTATTTGACGCACAAAATATCAAGAATATGGGCTAAACAAAAGAGGTAGGTTATGCGTAGAGTAGTGGTTACAGGCATAGGCATTATTTCATCTATTGGTAATAATAAAGATGAAGTTACCAAAAGCTTATATGAAGCAAAGTCAGGTATTATTGCCGCCCCTGAATATGCAGAGCTTGGATTTAAATGTCAGGTTCATGCAAAACCACAATTAGAATGGACAAGCCTTGTCGATAGACGCGCGGCAAGATTCCTTTCAGAAGGAATGGGCTGGGGCCATATTGCAATGGAACAAGCTATTGCCGATGCGGGGCTTTCTGAAGATGAAGTTTCTAATGAAAGAACTGGCATTATTGTTGGTTCTGGTGGACCTTCTACACGTACTATTTATGCTTCTGCTGAACTTACTAAAACGAATATTTCGCCAAAAAGAATTGGGCCTTTTGCCGTTCCTAAGGCTATGTGCTCTGGTATTTCTGCGGTACTTGCAACTTGGTTTAAAATCAAAGGCGTGAATTATTCAATTTCATCGGCTTGTGCGACTTCTGCACACTGTATTGGTAATGCATTTGAAAGCATTAAATATGGCAAGCAAGATATTATGTTTGCAGGTGGCTGTGAAGAATTAGATTGGACATTATCGAATTTATTTGACGCAATGGGCGCCATGAGTTCGAATTATAATGATACGCCTTCTGTTGCTTCACGTGCATATGATGCAAACCGCGATGGTTTTGTTATTGCAGGTGGTGCAGGCATGCTTGTTCTTGAAGAATATGAGCGTGCGGTGGCAAGAGGCGCAAAAATCTATGGCGAACTTGTTGGCTATGGCGCGACTTCTGATGGCTATGATATGGTTGCCCCATCGGGTGAGGGCGCGGTGCGTTGTATGCAGCAAGCAATTGAAATGGCTGGTGGACGCAAAGTTGATTATATTAATCCACATGGCACATCTACTCCGGTTGGTGATGCCCGCGAAACCGATGCTTTAAGAACAACTTTTGGCGATAATATCCCATATTTTTCATCAACTAAATCGCTTACTGGGCATTCTTTGGGTGCAGCAGGGGTGCAAGAAGCAATCTATTGCCTTCTTATGATGGCTAATGATTTCATGGCGCAAAGTGCACATATTCAAAATATTGATGAAGCTTTCAAAGATCTTCCGATACTTCTTGAACGTAAATCTGGTGAATTTTCTACCGCCCTGTCAAATAGCTTTGGCTTTGGTGGGACTAATTGCTCTTTGCT
>CAYUCW010000016.1:5319-20973 GCA_964443435.1 uncultured Caulobacteraceae bacterium
TTCTCAAAAGTATAATTCTGTGAAAATGGGCATCAGTTCGTCAGTTGCGCTTGGCAATATGTTAGGTATTGAAACCAAAATTTTGTCTGTGCTGACTTACTGCTACTTGCCACATTTTGCTAGAATAAAGTGATTTTATAAATCAATTTAAAGTCCATAAATTCAATAGATTTTGTAATCTTATTTTGCAGATAGCTTAAATAAACTTAATTAACAGGCATAGAGCTTCGCAATTGTTTTATATTAGTATAGTACAAGGCTCTCGGAGAGAGTATGAAATATAAAATTGACGTTTCACTTGAATATGATTTTGTCGCGCCGACAGACATTTTATTACAAATTGAAGCAGCCGCAACAGAAGAGCAAATTGTTGAATTTGCAGAAATCAAAGTTCCGCACGCTGATCATTTTGTAAGAATGCATTCGCACGATTATATTGGCGAAAGAATTTGGATAAGAAAATCAGGGCTTTTAAAAGTTGATTATCACTCAATTATTGATGTTAATCGAAAAGATATAAATATTGAAACTCTGGCGGCAATACCGCCGCATCAATTACCAGGTGACACAATTCAATATATGCTTGATAGCACTTATTGCCCTGCATCGCGTTTTCAAAATTTTGTCCAAGATGAGTTTGGCGATTTATCAGGCGGTGAAAGAATACAAGCTTTTGCCAATTGGATAAATCAAAAACTTATTTATATGTCGGGTTCAAGCAATTCATTTACAAATGCGCTTGATACTTTTGTGCAAAGACGCGGTGTATGTCGTGATTTTGCGCATTTATTAATAAGTCTTGCCCGCGCATCTTCTATACCTGCGCGTTTTGCAAGCGTTTATTCGGTTGGTGTTAAACCACAAGATTTCCATGCGGTTGCCGAAGTATATCTTGCAGGAGCTTGGCATATAATAGATCCAACCAAAATGTCAGATTCGCATGATGCCATAATTATTGGTATTGGCCGTGATGCCGCCGATGTCGGGTTTTTAACATCATACGGCTATTCGATTTTTGTAAATCAGTTTGTATCAGTAGAAAAAATCTAGAAGCTTCTGCGCATATCAAGTGTATGTGGATATTCAGGATTAATCTCTAGTTTTGGAATCTTGATTTTGCCAGCCGTATGGGTTTGCGCTTCAAATCTTGAAAGCCTTCTGCCTTCCGCTTCATTCTCATTAAGTGGTAATTCGTCATATGCCCGCCCGCCTGGGTGCATAACATGATAACGGCAACCACCAAGTGAACGCTCTATGCGCGTATCAATTAAATCAAAAATAAGCGGTGAATTTACAGGTAGATTCGGGTGAAGGCTTGAATACGGGTTCCATGCTTTAAACCTTACACCTGCAATTTGGGTAAGGGCTTCATTAGTTTTTTGCAAAGGAACACGCCTTCCATTACAAGTTAAAACATGATGCTCTGGCACGCTTCCACTTAGTTTTACTTGCAAGCGTTCAAGCGAAGAATCAACGCCGCGACTTACACCACTGGCATTTGGTTCTTCACCCATAACTGGCCAAGGTTCAAGCGCCATTCTTATTTCAAGATTAAGATTGCCAATTTGGGTTTGTCCATAAATTGGGAATCTAAAATCAAAAAATGGCGTAAACCAATCAGGTTTAAAATCAAAACCCGCAGTTTTTAAATAGGCTATAACTTCGTGTAAATCTTCACGGACATAATGCGGAAGCATGAATTTATCATGTAATTGCGTGCCCCATCTTGCAAGATTATGAATATAAGGTTTTTTCCAGAATGCAGCAATCAAAGCCCTTAGTAAAAGATTTTGGATAAGATTCATTCTTGGATGTGGGCTCATCTCAAAGCCACGCATTTCAAGAAGACCTAAGCGACCCCTATCTGAATCAGGGCTATATAATTTATCAATACAAAACTCTGCACGGTGCGTATTGCCGGTTAAATCCACTAAAAGATTACGAAGCAATCTATCGACAAGCCAAGGCGGGCAATCGCCATCGTCGGCATTTTGCGGAAATTGGCTAAAGGCGATTTCAAGCTCATATAAGCTTTCATGACGGGCTTCATCAATTCTTGGTGCTTGCGAAGTTGGGCCAATATAAAGCCCAGCAAATAAATAAGATAAAGACGGGTGATGTTGCCAGAAGCTTATCATTGAACGCAATAAGTCAGGTCGTCTTAAGAAGGGGCTATCTGCACTTTGCATAGAGCCCATAACAATATGATTGCCGCCGCCTGTGCCAATACGTCTGCCGTCTATCATGAATTTATCGGCAATAAGTCGGTTTTGATATGCGTCTTCATAAACCCCTTCGATAATATTCTTCATTTCTGTCCAGTTTTGGGCAGGTTGAATATTAATTTCTAATACTCCAGGGTCAGGGGTTACGCTTAAAGATTGGATTCTGTGATCCCTAGGTGGTGAATAGCCTTCGATTATTATTTTTTCACCTAATTTAAGGCTAATGGCTTCTAGGGCGCTTATGATTTCTAAATAATGTTCAATATAAACAATTGGCGGCAAGAAAATATGGAGTATGCCTTCACGCGCCTCTATGCAAAGCGCACTTCTAACGAGACCATTTTCACCAGAGCTTAGATTATATTTTTCAGTTAAATCTAAATTATCAGAAAAAGTTTTTACTAATTCGCTTGAAGATGCCAAGACCGAAGTTTCGGCAAATGGACTTCTTGGCGGAAATTCATGCGGCGCAAATTTCTTGGGGTTAACAGATGGCAATGCATTTAAAGGCAATCTTAAACCCACAGGTGAATCGCCAGGAATAAGCCTAAGTGCACCTGATTTAAATTTCCAAGAATTACTTATCCAGCCCTCAGTTTTTGCCGAAAACATAAGTGGTAATACATAACCTGTTGGCTTGCCTAAATCCTTATCAAGAAGTTTTTGTAATCTTTCACGTTCAGTATTTTCAAATAAATCCGCATTGGCAATTTCGCCCTCTATGGGGATTCTTTGCTCTTTCCATAAATAATAGGCGGCATCTTCATAAGCAGGGATTAAATGCTTCTCACTTAATTTCAGAGCCTTAGTTAGCGCTTTTCCGAATGCTTCTGCGCTTTTGACTGTGGCTTTGCCTTTAGTGTCAGGAACCGCAAATATATCATGGTTTAGAATAATCGGTTCTTTATCAATACGCCAAAATGCATTCATAGCCCAGCGCGGCAATAATTCCCCAGGATACCATTTGCCTTGCGAATGTTGCATTAAAGCGCCATTGGCAAATCTTTGGCAAAGGCTTTGGAAAATATCATAACCAAGTTCTTTTTTCTTGGGGCTTAGTGCGGAAAAATGCCATTCACTTCCGACTCTATCATCAAGGGAGACAAAGGTTGGCTCTCCACCCATAGTAAGTCTTACATCTTGTTTTTGAAGTGCGGCTTCGACTTTATCGCCTAATTTATCTATTTCGTGCCATTCACTATCAGAAAATGGCTTTGTAACGCGCCTATCTTCATGGATACGCTCTATGCGCATATCATGCGTGAATTCAGTTTCGCACATTTCAAGCATGCCAGTAATTGGCGCCGATGAAGATGGGTTAGGGGTGCAGCATAAAGGTATATGCCCTTCACCAGTAAAAAGCCCAGAAGTTGGATCAAGACCAATCCAGCCCGCCCCCGGTAAATATACTTCACACCATGCATGTAAGTCTGTGAAATCCACATCAGTTCCCGATGGGCCATCAAGTGACTTAACATCGGCTTTCAATTGAATTAAATATCCCGATGCAAAGCGTGCCGCCAAACCTTTATGGCGCAAAATCTGGCACAAAAGCCACGCCATATCACGACAAGATCCAGATCCAAGATTAAGTGTCTCTGCACAGGTTTGAATCCCTGGCTCCATCCTTACATTATAATTAAGGCGCTGATTTATTTTACTATTTAAAGAAACCAGATAATTTATAGTAGGGATTGGCGTATCGGAAATTTCATTTACTATCGCCATTAATTCAGGCGAAGATTCTTTAATCTCTAAATATGGCGCAAGTTCTTCTTTTAATTCTTCGCTATATTTAAAAGGCGATAGTTCGGCACTTTGTTCAAGAAAAAAGTCAAAAGGATTAAAAACTTTGATTTTTGTAACTAAATCAACTTCGACCCTAAAGGACTTAATTTTTTCAGGAAACACCACACGCGCATTATAATTACCAAATGGATCTTGTTGCCAATTGATAAAGTGATTCTTAGGCTCAATTTTTAATGAATAAGATTGAATATCTGCCTTAGAATGAGGCGCAGGCCTTAAACGTATGGTTTGGGGGCCAAGACTTATTGGTCTATCATACTCGTAGTTTGTAACGTGATGTAGGCCAACTAAGATACCCATTATTTATGCCTTTTTTTGTTTATTATAGACTAATGATTAGTCTATAAGCAATATTTAGTTATATAACACGCACTGACTAATTTGTGGCTAAATAAAACATGCTTACTAACTAGACAAAGATAATAATAAATTGTCTAGTTGTGTTGCAATGAGGGGTAATATTTTTGAGTTATATTTCTAGTGATATAATAGCTCTAAACTTTGATGGTTTGAGCTCACCAAATATTGACCTGCATTTTAGGCAAGGCCCTCAAAAGGGGGACCATACTCTTGGCTGGGGTCTTGCATGGTATCCTAATGATAATAAAGCTTGTATTGTTGCCAAAGATCCTTCCGCAAAAGATGCCGCAACATTAAAGGGCGCGATTGATGATTGGGAAAGTTTTAGATCTACGGTTTTTTGCTGCAAAGTGCGCGGCGCGGCAAGCGGTTATACCCATTTAGAAACTCAACCATTTAGCCGTAGTTTCGCGGGTCAAGATTGGCTTTTCGTACATAATGGTGATTTGGATAAAGCCCGTTTAAAAGAACTTCATATGAATCATAGCCTTTTCCTAGAGCCACTTGGGCGTACGGATTCAGAGCTTGCTTTTTGTTATTTACTTGGAAAAATTCAAGATTATGGCGCACGTATTTTATCAGAAATAGAATATGACGTTTTAGTGTCGTGGTTTATGGAACTTGATGCACTTGGAAGTGCGGATATGGTAATTTCAGACGGGGTTACTATGGCCGTATTTTACGGAAGTAAGTCTGAAAGCTCACTTTATTATCAAAGAATAAAGCCGCCACATACTAATTTATATTCAAATGATACTTCAAATTTAGCATTTAATAATCCACGCGATACTTTTAGAACCGCACTTGTATTTACTTCCACCCCTTATAATCAAGGTGATTGGCAAGCAATGAAGCCCGCGCAATTAATTATTGCAAGGCGCGGTAAAATAGTTTGGACTAATATTGAAAATAATCTTTTTGAAGGTCAGGTTTTAAATAAAACCAGTCTTGAACGTAACGCACATATTCATCAAAACCGCTTTAATTCACAAGATTTAATGCGCAATATAAGTGCTCAAGTTCAACAATTATCCCTTTTAGGGAATTCAGATACAATTCCAAAGCATAATGTCTTAAACATACGCTCGATTACAAATGCACCAGATGGTAGCCCATTAAGCTATCGCTTATTTGAGCTTAATCATCTTACAGAATATTCCTATGAAAATTTAGTTGAGCATTCAACTCATACTTTTAGGCTCGCGCCCGTAGAAGATTCAGTGCAAGAAGTTATTCATAGCACTTTATCAATTTCTTCTGATGGTGATGAGGTGAGATTTGAAGATGTTTTTGGAAACCAAAATCTTCACTATAGTATTAATAAGCCATATCAAAAGCTTGTGGTTTCAAGCAATTCGATTGTAAAAATTTATGGTCTTGCCGCCGATGATTATTCATCAAAGCATCGTCAAACATTTTTGCCATTAAATATGATGCCTTGGCAAAGACTAATGATGGATCCTTATTTAGTGCCTAATGAATTACCAGAAGCGCAAATAAGTGAGCTTATGACCTATGCCATGAGTTTTGCCGAACGCAATGGGCGGCATTTAATGGATACTCTTAATGATATTAATAATACGATTTATCGTGATTATAAATATGTTCCTGGGGCGACTTCATTATCGACAACACCTTTTGATGTTTATGCACTTCGTAAAGGCGTTTGTCAGGATTTCGCAAATCTATTTATATGCCTTGCAAGATTGCTTGGTGTGCCGGCACGTTATCGCATGGGGTATATTTATACCGGCGCGAA
Source organism: uncultured Caulobacteraceae bacterium (assembly GCA_964443435.1). Lineage (GTDB taxonomy): Bacteria > Pseudomonadota > Alphaproteobacteria > Caulobacterales > Aquidulcibacteraceae > Pseudaquidulcibacter. Next base: position 11,473 of record CAYUCW010000016.1, read on the forward strand.
TTATGAAAATAAAATTCAATCAGATGCATCGCATGCATGGGTAGAAATTTACATACCTTATATTGGTTGGCGTGGCTATGACCCTACTAATGGCTGTATGGTGTCGCAAGATCATATAAGGGTTGCTTGCGGACGAAATTATCTTGATGCCACACCTACATCTGGAACAATTTATCGCGGTGGTGGTCGTGAAACATTACGCGTCCAAGTTATGATGAAAGAAATCTTCTTATAGATAAAATTTTATCTAATTCTTCATTCTCGGTTCAGGTTGTAATGCTATAAGCCTTATTAATTGCAAATTGCATTTAATATAAGGGGTTTGCCGTGTTTAATGGCTATTTTAGAGTTAGTGAATCAAGAATAATATATCGCAATGAATTATTTCCTATTGCCGCTCCTATTCGGGATTTAAATGAAAATCCCCCGGCAATAATTCAAATGATACAAAGAGACAGTTTTAAATTCCAAGAACTTAACTTGCCATCTTAGTATTAAAAGAATTAAGTACGCTTTTGAAGTAAGATTAATTTTTTCAAGGAAAATTGGAGCGGGTGATGAGAGTCGAACTCACGACATCTACCTTGGCAAGGTAGCGCTCTACCACTGAGCTACACCCGCATCCGTCACATAAAGTGTGAGTGCGATATGCCGCACTTAGAAAAAAAGCGCAATAGCCTATATGCAGAATCTAATGAATAAGTGCAGAAACTTGCTTGAAATTTAACATGAAATCTAATCAAGTAGCGCTTATGAATATAGAAAAAGCCGATAAAAACGCCCTTTATGCGCTATTAAATAATTTAGGAATTGCTTATGAATTATATCATCACCGCCCAATTTTCACAGTAGAAGAAGGTCAAGATATAAAAACAAGCATCAAAGGCGGGCATAGCAAGAATCTTTTTCTTAAAGATAAGAATGGTGTTTTCTTTCTTATTTGCGCTTTGGGCGACACGCAAATAAAGCTTAATCAAGTCCATAAAGCAATTAATTGTGCAAGGCTTTCATTTGGCAATGAAGATTTACTTTATGAATTATTAGGCGTAACCCCAGGGTCAGTAAGCCTTTTTGCGCTTATTAATGACACAATGAAAAATATAAATCTTATTATAGATAAAAGAATTATGGATTGTGAGATTATAAATTTCCATCCATTATTAAATGATGCAACCATTGGAATAAATATAAGCGACATGAAGAAATTTATTTTTAATTGGGGCGGAAATGTGAAAATTGCTGATTTTTCAAATGAAATACCCATTATAAGCGAATTTTCTTGAATATTTTAAAAAAAGCTCCAAATATTAAATATAGGAAAAATAAATGACAAATTTTGTAAAAGACAGCTCTGACGCTATGTTTATTACTGACGTAATAGAAGAGTCAAAGTCTGTTCCTGTGTTAGTGGATTTTTGGGCGCCATGGTGCGGACCATGCCGAACACTTGGGCCTTTGATTGAAAAGGCGGTTAATGGTTTTGGCGGTATGGTTAAATTGGTTAAAATCAATGTAGATGAAAATCCCCATTTCTCTGGTCAATTAAGGGTGCAATCAATTCCTGCGGTTTTTGCCTTTAAAAATGGTAAGGTAATTGATAATTTCATGGGCGCTTTACCTGAAACAAGTATAAGAGCTTTTATTGATAAGGTAATTGGCCCAAGAAGCGTTAAATCAATCGATGAAAAACTTACCGAAGCAAAAGCTTTAATTGGTCAAAATGATATTGGTGCTGCGGTAGCCATTTATGCCGAAATTCTTGAAAAAGATGATATAAATATTTGTGCAATAGTTGGTTTGGCGCGTGCTTATATAAAGGCGGGTGATTTTGAAAAAGCCGAACATGCATTAAACCGCGTCCCACCAGAGAAAAATTATGAGATAAGTGTAAAAAGCGCAAAAGCGCAATTACAAATGACTCAAGAATTAAAAGACATTGAGGCACCAAATGTATTCTTGGAAAAATTAAGAACTGAGCCTGAAAATCTTGCCATTCGCTTTGATTATGCTTGTTCACTTGCTTCCACCGGTGAGTTTGAAGGTGCAATCTCTGAATTATTTAAAATTCTTGAAACCGAGCTTGATTGGGAAAATAAAAAAGCACGAAATTTCTTATTGAAAATTTTTGATGTTTTGGACGCAAATGATGAGCGCACAAAAAAAGGTCGCCGCAAATTATCGTCTTTGCTTTTCGCGTAATATAAATTTAAAATATAGAGGCCGTTATGGAACATCAAATAGATCCTAAAATGCTTGAAACTTTAGTATGCCCAGTAAATAGGACAACACTTATTTATGATAAAGAAAAGCAGGAGCTTATTTCAAGAAGTGCTAAACTTGCTTTTCCAATACGTAATGGCGTTCCTATAATGCTTGTAAGCGAAGCCAGAGAAATAATCGATTAGATTAAGTCTCTGTACATTGCGGCAGGCTTGGATTCGCTTTGCATTCGGTTTCTTTAATCATTTTTAGAAATTGAATTGCTTGTGGGCTAAATTCTGTTTCACTATTTGCAACTTTAACCAAATAAGCTTTTACTTTTGGAATTTTAGAGCCGGTTTCATCTGTGCTAATATAGTGCATACATAATAGCATCATTGCGGTATAATCATCATAACTAGCTGCTTCTTCCAAGTATTTCACGCCTTTTGGAATGTCTTGAGCGATTAAATCACCTTGAACTAATAAGTTTCCATATAGGCTATAAGCAGGTATAAATTCGTCCTCCACAGCTTCCTTAAGAAGTTTCTCGGCTTTGCTAATGTCTTTTTTAACAATATCATCGGTTAATAATATAGAAGCCATTAAAAATTTTGCTTCATAATCATTTAGTTCAATTGCTTTGTTTAATAAACTTATACCTTGATCAATGTCTTTTGGAACATTATCGCCAGTAATTAAAAGGTTTGAATAAGCAACCATTGCTGCAGAATATTCTTTATCAATCGCACGTTTTAAAAGCCTAGTACCTTCTATAATGTTTTTAGTGCCATAATCACCATAAATGAGTGCAGAGCCATATGAGGTTAAAGCATTTGAATCATCAAACCTTACTGAGGCTTTTAGTAAATCTAAGGCTTTTGTAGTATTTTTTTCAATGATTTTACCATTATTCAATAAGCCACTATAAATAACCATAGCAAAAGGGTCATTTTGCTTAGTCGCTTCTTCAAGATATTTGAGGCCTAAAGCTTCATCTTTTTTGATTTCTTTTGTACCATTTAGAAGAAATGTTCCTAAATAAGCTTTAGAATAAGCATGGTTATGATTTGCTGCTTTCTTTAAAAGCTGAAAACTCTCTTTCTCATCTTTTGGGAAGTTTTCACCACTACGTTTTTCATTACTTAATACGAATATGGCATCCAATGAATTATTTTTAACTTCGGATTCAATTAATTCTTTTGCTTTTTCTATGTTTTTTGGAATAATTTTGCCATCTAAATAATATTCCGCGAGTACAAGCTTGGCAGAATTATCACCCATATCAATTGCTTTTTGAATAAGTTTTAAAGCTTCATTGGGGTTTTTCTCAGTTATTTTTCCATAAAAATAAGCATTTGATAAATTAATATATCCATATGCTTGGAAATTATCTTTTGATTTATTATAATATTCAAGTGCAAGCTTTGTATCTTTATCTATTAAGGAACCGGATTCATATATATTTCCTAAAGTATTTAATGCAAATTCGGAATTTTCTTCTGCAAGTTCTTTAAGTTCTAGAATGCCTTGTTTTATGTTTTGAGTAGTATTTATTCCATAAAGTTTTCGATACGCAATAGCGATATCTGCATCTAAATCGTATTTTTTACTGGCTTCTAATAATAATTCTTCTGCTTGTTTAATATTTTGATTTGTATAAATGCCTTCTTCTAAAATATTTGCATAGGCAATCATGGCCTGTGTATTATCTTTGGCAATCGCCGCCTTATAATATTCTAGAGCTTTAGAAGGATCTTTTTCTAAGTCTATGCCAGACATATGCATATCTGCTAAGGCGATCAATGAGCCTGAATTTATATCTTTGATAGATTCTAAAATTCTAATTTTTTCCTTTATGTTTGGTGTGCCAAATGCATCAGTACCCAACCAATAAGCATATTCAAGCTTTGCCGCATGAGAAGTTTCACTTGCTTCTTTTAAAAGTTGCTCAGCTTTTGCAGAATTTTTTTCAAGTCCAATGCCAGTTAGATAAAACCTTGCAAGACCGATTTTGCCAAATGAAAAATTTTGTTCCGCGGCTTTAGTATAATATTGAATAGCGACATTAATGTCTAACTTACCTGCGAGCCCTTTTTCAAATACTTCGCCATAATTTACCATTGCATATGGTAGGCCTGCATCAGCGGCCTTTTTATAATAGTCTAAAGCATCTTTTTTCGATTTGGATCTGTTATCCCCATGAATTGCACATATTCCAGCTAAGAGGTTTGCAACTGGGTCACCAGTTTTTGCGGCGGCTTCAAATTCTGAAATACGTTTACAGCTTCCCGCAGTTTTTACTAATTCAAAATCATATTTATTACTAAAGTCGGATTGCGTTAAATTCCATTTTTTCGCAATTTCAATATTATTAGTTTGTGCAATACTTATTGTGGGAAATGCAAAGCAAATTATAGCAGATAAACTTGTAATAAGAAATTTTTTATGGAACATAAATCCACCCCTTTTTAAATTTAGAATTGTATAGTTTTGTGCTTCCGTCAATAATTTAGCATAGAATTTTTGCAATTTATGATTATTTTTTGTGAAAAACTCTAATTATTTTACAAAATCGTCATAATTAAGTTCAAATTTTGTCAAAAATAAATGTTAATATTATTCAAAGGATATTAACATGAGCGACCTAATCGATAGTGACGATATCATTGCTTACTTGGCTTCTAAAAGACCAGTTAAAGAGCAAGATAACGAACAAGAATAAAAAAGCCCCTTAATTTTAAGGGGCTTTTTAGTATGATTAATGATTATGGCTTTAATGATTATGTCGGGGCGTAGATTCGCTAATACGCTTGAATTCTAAAGCTTCCTCAATAATTGCACCTTCATGCAATTGGCTAGTTTTTTCGCGATAGATTTTTTGCCAAGGTGTCATTGAAGCTGGAATTTGTGGTGGCGATTCAAGTTTACGTTTTGCAATTTCTTCTTCGCTTACAAGTGCATTGCATTCACCCTTATCAATATCAATTCTTATAATATCGCCATCCTTAAGCCAAGCAAGGCCGCCGCCAACGGCGCTTTCTGGAGAAGCATTAAGAATAGAAGGGCTATCCGAAGTTCCAGATTGGCGACCATCGCCAAGAGTTGGAAGTGAGGTTATACCGCGTTTAATAAGTGCATCTGGCGGCTGCATATTCACAACTTCCGCAGAGCCAGGCCAACCAATCGGGCCAGAGCCACGAATAACAAGTATTGAATTTTCATCGACCCCAAGGTCTGGATTATTAATACGATTATGATAATCAGTTGAGCCATCAAACACAACGGCTTTAGCCTCGAATACGCTATTATCTTTGAAATATCTATCTCTGAATTCTTGATTAATCACCGAAGTTTTCATAATCGCAAAATCAAATAAATTACCTTTAAGAACAAGGAATCCCGCACGCTCCATGATTGGGTTTTCAAATGTGGTAATCATTTCTCTATCTTTGGTTTCTTTGCCTATAATATTTTCGGCAATAGTCTTTCCAGTAATAGTTTTAGCGGTTCCAATTAAGCGATTGTTTTTCAATAATTCATAAAGAACCGCTGGTACACCACCCGCCCTATGGAAGCGCTCACCAAGATATTTACCGGCTGGCTGCATATTAAGTATAAGCGGAATATCATATGCATTTGTCCAATCTTCATCGGTAATTTCAACATCTGCATGACGCGCCATAGCAACAATATGCGGCTGTGCATTAGTTGAACCACCAAGTGCCGCAACAGCATTAATGGCATTTACAAAAGAATCTTTGGTAAGGATTTGCGAAGGTCTTAAATCCTCATAAGCCATTTCAACAATACGCCTACCTGTGTCATAAGCCATCTGACCACGCTCACGATATGGTGCAGGGATGGCAGAGCATCCAGGAAGTGATAGTCCTAATGTTTCGGCAACCGCATTCATAGTTGAAGCCGTCCCCATAGAATTACAATGACCAGCAGATGGTGCAGAAGCACAGGCGGCATCAAGGAAATCATCCTCAGTAATTTTACCCGCAGCAAGTGCGCGGCGCGCTCTCCAGATTACTGTGCCAGAACCAACCAAATCGCCTTCATGGTGACCATCAAGCATTGGGCCACCTGATAAAACAATCGCCGGAATATCAACCGTTGTCGCCGCCATAATACAAGCTGGCGTGGTTTTATCGCACCCAGTTGTTAGAACAACCGCATCAATCGGATAGCCATGCAATATTTCAACTAAGCCTAAATAGGCAAGATTCCTATCAAGTGCGGCCGTAGGCCTTCTGCAGTTTTCGAAAATAGGATGTACTGGGAATTCAAAACAAATCCCGCCCGCATCACGAATGCCATCACGAACACGTGCAGCAAGATCAAGGTGTATGCGATTGCATGGTGCAATATCGCTTCCGGTTTGCGCAATGGCAATAATTGGTCTTCCTGAACGTAATTCTTGTGGCGTTATGCCATAATTCATAAAACGCTCTAGGTATAAAGCCGCCATATCAATATGCCCTGGGGCATCAAACCAATCACGTGATCTAAAGGGTCTTTTAGGCGTTCTATCTACCATTTTTATTCTCTTTTATTTTGTAAAAATAATAAATAGTATAAATGAATCTAGTTTAAAACATTTTTTTCACTTAATAATGTATTTATTTAAGATAAATGATTAATTTAATAAAATCCCCAATTTTAAGAGATTCTTTAAGTCTTACTTCTTTTTTTATTGGCAATAAATAAGTATTATTCTCTTTATTTGGAAATATAGATGTTTCCCAAATTGTGTTATTAATTTTGGCTTTTACTTTTACCGAACCAAAGCCTCTGGTTTTACTTAAGTTCTTAAATTGATTATTAAAATAAATTTTATTGGCAGTATCAGTTTCTATTGTAAAAAAATGCCATGAAGCTTTAGCAAGTGGATCTTTTGGCGTCCATAACCATAATTCCCCTTCGCATTCAAATTCAATTTCATCAGATATCATGCGACTATTCCTTCTTTTTTGGACAAGTCGCGAATTCTTCACTTATTGCATTTATAACTGCTCTTACTCTTGGCATGTGCCTTAAATCGCGATGAACCCCAAGCCATACTTCGCGTTCTAATGTTCCTATGCCAATATCAATATTAATAAGATTTGGCGCATTAAAATTAGAGTGCTTAGGCAATATTGCTATGCCTATCCCTGCCAAAACAGCGCCAGTCATAGTCTCGCGGCTATTAGTCTTTAAAACTGTTGTCGCATTTGGTAATGCATCAATAATCGCTTTCGCTTCAGGTAAGTGCATATAATCATCTAATACATTTATAATTCTATGATTTTCACTATTAGACTTATTTGGCATACCATATTTATCCAAATATTCTTGCGAGGCAAAAACGCCAGCGGATAGAGTGCCTAGTTTCTTGGTTATAATATCTAAATTTTCAAATCTGGTAAGTCTTATTGCTATATCTGCTTCACGACGCGATAAATTCAAAGTTCTGGCATCTGGCAATAATTCAATTTGAATTTTTGGATGTAATTCTTGGATTTTTAAAATCGCTGGCGGTAAGATACGTGAAGTAATAACATCAACACTTGTTACCCGCACAACACCTTCAAGCGCGGTGTCGCGGCCAGAAATAACGCGTTCGGCATTTATAACTTCGGCTTCGATTCTTTCTGCGGTGCCAAGTATGGTTTCACCCAGATTAGTAAGAACATACCCTCTTGGGTGTCTTTCAAGTAGTCTTGCACCAAGTCTTTCTTCCATTTTTTGAAGCCTGCGCCCCATTGTCGGTTGGGTAGTATTAAGAACTCTTGCTGCGCCCGATAATGTGCCTTCTTTTGCTATGGCTAAGAAAGTCTGTAAGTCATCCCATTCCATGATTTATTCCATGCGATTATGTATATCAATTAAAGAAAATTAGCCAATAGCATACATTAAGATAAATATATATATTGAAATAGAGGTTAAAAATGCAAACACCAATATTTATTTCACATGGCGCACCAACTATTTCTTTAAGTAATAGTGAAGCCGCGAATTTTTTGAAAGAATATGGTAAAACAATTTCTAAGCCTAAAGCGGTTTTAATAATTTCTGCGCATAATGACACTAAAAGCTTAAAAGTATCGGCAAATAATAATAATGAAATAATATATGATTATTTTGGATTTCCAAAAGAATTTTATGAAATCAAATATAATTCATTCGGATCAATTGATATTGCGCAAGATATTAGCGACTTATTTAATGATAATGGAATTTTATGTGAATTAAGCGAAAATCAAGCCCTAGATCATGGTGCATGGATACCGCTGTGCTTAATGTTTCCTCAGCCGGATTTTCCAATAATTGCTCTTTCAATTCAAAGTTCGTTAAGCACTGGTCACCACTATGAAATTGGACGAATTTTAAAATCCTTAAGCCAAGATAATATTTTAATCATTGCATCAGGAAGCTTTACTCATAATTTGAGAGAGCTTGATATTAATGATCAATCCGAGCCTGTTTGGTCAAAATCATTTTCTGATTGGTTTGATAAGACCTTACAAGAAAATCGGGTTTGCGATCTTTTAGCGTATCGTCGTAATGCGCCCTTTGCCGAAATTGCCCACCCGACAGAAGAGCATTTATTGCCATTATTCGTCGCTTTGGGTGCAAAATCGGACGACACAAAAATTCAAAAGCTCCATGATTCAGTTGAATATGGTTCTTTACGAATGAATGCTTATACTTTTTAAGGAGAAAAAAATGTCAAAAATAGCTATAGTATATTTTTCAGGTTATGGTCACACAGAAAAACTGGCTTCATCAGTAATTGAAGGCGTTAATTCAGTTGAGGACGCAGAAGCATTAGTTATTAAAATTGGTGCAGAAGGCGGTGTTTCCGAAGCTGAACTTGATAGCCTTGATAGTGCCGATGCAATTATTTATGGAACACCAACTTATATGGGCGGTCCTGCTTGGCAATTTAAAAAATTCGCAGATCAGTCATCTAAAAAATGGTTTACAAGAGCTTGGCAAGATAAATTAGCGGCGGGCTTCACTGTATCAGCTTCACCAGTTGGTGATAAGGGTGTTACGATTGCATATTTAAACACACTTGCTTCACAACATGGGCAAATCTGGGTTTCATTGGGTCTTGCACCTGCCAATAGCATGGCGGCAACACCTGCTGACATTAATCATTATGGTGGTTCTGTTGGCTTGGTTTCTACTGCACCATCTGACTCTTCGCCAGATCAAGGCCCTAGAAGTGGTGACCTTGAAACTGGCAAATTGTTTGGTGCACGAGTGGCAACACTCGCAAAAAAACTAAAATAGTGTGGCAACACT
>CAYUCW010000016.1:21073-29699 GCA_964443435.1 uncultured Caulobacteraceae bacterium
GTTTGGTGCACGAGTGGCAACACTCGCAAAAAAACTAAAATAGTGTGGCAACACTAGCAAGCAAAAATAGTTTTGTTTGAATAGCGCGGTTAAGACTGCGCTATTCTTTATTTAAATAAGCAGCCATTAATTCTTTGGAACGTTGTAAAACTATTTCTTTATTATCGCCGGCTTTATATAAAGCGCCGCCAACACCAATACCTTTTGCCCCAGCGGCAATCCATTCATTAATATTAGATGCGCCAGTTCCGCCAACTGCCCAAAGATTTATATCCTTAGGAAGAACTTCTTTTAAAGCTTTCAAATAATTTGGCCCAAGGCTTGTAGCCGGGAAAAGCTTTAAATCCTTAGCGCCAGCTTTAACCGCCGCAAAAGCTTCGGTTGGGGTAATAAATCCTGGAACTATTCTTAAATTAAGGCTTACCGCTTTTTCAATTACTTCAGGATTAGTATTTGGGGTAACAATAAGTTTACCGCCTGCATTATAAACATCTTCGACATCTTGTGCAGTTAAAACTGTACCCGCGCCAATTAAGCAATCTTTGCCATAAGTCTTTGCGATTATTTCAATGCTTTTTAATGGCTCAGGTGAGTTTAAAGGGACTTCGATTATTCTAATGCCTGATTCATAAATAGAAGAGCATATGGCAATTGCTTCAGCAGGCTTAAGGCCTCTTAAAATAGTGATGATTGGCGGTTTATTCATTTTAAAAATCCTTTAATTATTAATATATTTTAGGCCATTAATCGCGCATTCATCGCCATTTATAATCTGGGTCTTAAAGCCATAAAACTTAATGGCTTTGTCATATAAAACTTCAAGCTTGCTTGAACCAATTATGATTATTGTATCTGAAGCCTCAAAGCTATTAGATGCATCATTTATTTCAGTGCCAATCATAAGACCAGATAAAAATCCATACGACCAATCATCTGATTTATTGGCCACAAGTTTTTGGCTCCTTGTACCAAAAATTTGTGCAAGGAATTTACCATTTTTCGACTTTTCAAGGCCATCAATAAAGCCTTGATTTACTTCATCTGAATTTCTGTTTTCGGCATGCGAAAGCAAAGTTGATTTTTCACTTATGATTGAAAATAATTCACCGGTTGGGAAAGTGTGGAATTTATCAATCACACTATTATTTAAAATCGCCCATTTACTATGTGTACCTGGAAGTACAAATACATGATTTCCATTTAATAAAGAGCTATCCATTTTTATTGCGCCAAAAATCTGCACTTCTTCACCACGCATCACATCGCCAGTTTGTGCAAAGTTTTCGCATTTTACGCCCGCAGTAATTTTTATATTTTGATTATTAATTATAATTTCTTGCGATGCATTTTTCCAGTCTTCCATTGAAACTGGGCAAGCCAAATAAGGCATTTCATGAATACCAATTTTTGAACCCGCCATTCCACCAAGAATAATTCTTTCAATAGTATATTTTTCAAGCCATTCAGAAATGGTTGAAAATAAACACTCCGCAGGCGTGGTTTTTATTTGCCCAACCCCAAGGCTTGTCTTATGGTCAATGATTGCTTCTTTATCAAAAAGATATAGCCTAAAATTTGTTGTGCCCCAGTCGCCGATAATATGCATTGCTTGCCTTTTTTTTATAAAAAAGTTATTTAACAGGATAATTTCAGAAAAGTCAGATAGTATGAATGAATTAGAAACTAAAGATAATATTTTGGCATATTATGATTTTTCAAGTCAAGGACGTTTGCATGGAAAGTATGCATTCATAATAGGCGTAGATATTTTAAAAGGCGTATATAGCATAGGCAGTTTTTTGCCAACTGAAATTGAAGCAAGTGCAAAATTACATATTTCACGTACTGCCTATAGAGAAGCTATAAGAATACTTGCCGCCAAAGGACTTGTGGAAAGTCGTCCAAAACTTGGTACAAGAGTTACCGAAAAATCACGTTGGAATTTATTAGATCCCGAAGTATTGGGTTGGATGTTTGTTGCAAAACCAAGCGCGGAATTTATTAATGGCCTATTCGAACTTAGAATGATTAATGAGCCAGCCGCCGCAGAGCTTGCGGCACTTAGGCGCACAGAAGATCAATTGGCCGCCATGAGTAAAATGCTCTTAATTATGAAAACTGAGACTTTGAAAACTGAAAAAGGCCGCAAAGCGGATATGGAGTTTCATAAACTTATATTAGAAGCCACAAAAAATGAGGCTTTGGCATCTTTGAACTTTACTATTTCTGCGGCTGTTGCTTGGACCACAAGGTTTAAACAAACAAAGGGCGATAATTTTAGGGATCCAATAGACGACCATTATGCAGTGTATGAAGCAATTAAAGCAAAAGATGCTAAAGGCGCGAAAGAGGCTATGGTAAATCTTATTAGTCTTGCGCTATTGGATACTAAATCTCTTATTGAATAATTTGAAGAAAATTATAATTTACTTTAAAAACTACTTGATTATTTTTCTTACTCAGACAATATGGGAAAAAATAAAATTAATTAATTAATACTAATACACAAGGGAATAAAATGTTTAATAAACGCCAAATACTTAAAGCAAGCATGTTATCATTATTAATAGGAGGGGCTATGTCAATAAGTTCTGCTGAAGCGGCAACTCTTAAGCGCGTTAATTTTGGTACATTAGCAAATGGTGAAAAAGTTGAGAAAATCACCCTTTCAAATGGCAAAATTACTGCTGACATAATCACTTATGGCGCAACTCTACAAAACCTATTAGTTCCAGATAGAAATGGCAAAGTTGAAGATATTACTTTGGGCTATGACACTCTTGCGGGCTATGTTGAAACTCCACAATATTTAGGGGTTACAGTTGGTAGATATGCAAACAGAATCGATGATGGCCGCTTCACTCTTGACGGTAAAGAATATACGCTTGTAAAAAATAATAATGGCACAACTTCACTTCATGGTGGCCCAGTTGGCTTTGATAAACGCAATTGGACAATTATAAACACAAGTGCAAATGCAAGCAAAGCAAGCGCAACTTTCATGCTTAAAGCCAAAGATATGGAAGAAGGCTTCCCAGGGAATATGGATATTGAAGTAACCTATACCCTTAATTCTAATAATGATCTTATTGTTTCATACAAAGCGACAACAGATAAGCCTACAGTTGTAAACTTAACTAATCATGCTTTATATAATCTTGGTGGTGTCCCGGCAAAAAGAAGTGCACTTGATGCAACTTTAAAACTAGAAGCCGATACTTATTTGCCGATTAATTCTAAATCCATTCCTACTGGCGAAATTAAATCTGTGAAAAATTCACCATTTGATTTTACTAAGCCTGCAAAAATTAGCCATAGAGTTAATAATGGCAATGATGAGCAAATTATGATTGGTCTTGGTATAGATCATAATTTCTTGGTTCGCGGCGGCGTAACAAAAGAGCCTAAGCTTGCGGTCACTCTAACTGATGCGGTTACTGGTCGTGGTATGAAAATTTCTACTACAGAGCCAGGTATGCAAATGTATACTGGTAATTTCCTTGATGGTAAAATCAAAGGAAAAGGCGGCTATGTAACAAGAATGGGTGATGGCGTTGCTTTTGAAGCGCAAAAATACCCTGATACGCCAAATAGACCAGAGTTCCCAAGCGCACGTTTAAATCCGGGTGAAACTTATACTCAAACTACGGTTCATCATTTCTATACTATTAAATAATTTCAATTTAATAGTTTTATTTAGATAATTAGGCCTCCATTCGGAGGCCTTTTTTATTTCGATTTAATAATTTGCGGCAAATGTTTTATTGGCGTTAGTTTTATATTTCTGAAATATGTTTCTGCGCCTTCGGATTGTAACTGAATACTCCCATGATTTATAGGGATACAGGTTTTATCGGCTTTTAGTGTGCAGGCATTTTTAACTTCCATAACGGGCACGCCATTTACAACATGGATTGCATTATTACCTACTACATATAAATCAAGCACATTCCATGCCCCAAATGGTAAATCCTGATTGGAAGAATTTTCAGCATTCCAAATATTTGTTCCACCAATAATATCAGTGGTTTTGCCGCCATGCATATAGCGTCGATAAGGTGAGATTATACGAGAATCTTTCCCAATGGTAGTAGTTACTTTTATATTATCGCCAACAGGTACTACCATGCCCACAGATCCTGTCATTATTTCAAATTCAATCGCTCTTGACCAAGTTCCCCAGACTTCCCCAGGCTTACCATGAGTATGGTATAGCAGTCCGTTATTTTCTGGTTTATCTAAACGCGGTTCATGTCTTTTACCGCTCCATTTATATTCAAGCCTTAAATGATAATTACTATAATCGCCTTTATGAACAAGGCTTCCCCAAGTTTTTCCGTCAATAAAGATGGCAGGTTCACCCTCAATTTCTTTGACTTGGAACATTGTCCCCATTCCAGCAGGGCCAATTGGCTTTTCATTAGGTCTTGTGTATGTTTTTGCAGGGTCAGTATAGCCAAGCCAAGGCGTCCAATCATTTAAATCCTTACCATTAAATAACGAAATGGTTGCACCGCTTGGTTTTGGAATATTAATTAGTATTAGGCTTTGACCAATAAATTTTGGGTCTTTAGCTGTAATTTCGGAGGCGCTTAATTCCTTTTTTGATTGGGCATTTATTAAGCTTGGCGTGAATGATGCTATACTTAAAAGGCTAAGGACTAAACCGCTTTTTAAAATCTTTTTTTGCACTTTATTTCTTCCTCACAAGCTTATGTATAATTCAATTCTGTTTTTTTAAATAGTTTCTTTTTCTTTATGCCAGTCTTTGTGCAAATATCTTGCGCCAATTAATAAAAATATTGCCGCCAAAATATAAAGGCTTGAGCCATAAATTATAGAATATCTAAGCGATTCCTTGCCATAAATTATTTTAAGATTATCGGACATAAGCCCTACAAGAAAATCACCAAGCCCAAGACCAAATAAATTATTTATCAAAAGGAAAATTGCTCCGCCAAGTGCGCGCATATTACTTGGCATTATATTTTGTATTGCACCTAAAACTGGTCCAAACCATGCAAGGCTAAGCATAGTTGGTATTAAAAATAAAATAAAGCTATTCAATAAGGATTGACTAAAACAAGCTAATAAAAAACATGGAAAGCAAATAATAAACGCAATGGCAGGTATTCTTGCATAATTGGCCTTATTAGTGCCAAGTCTTTCGGTAAGAATTCCACCAAGATAAATACCTAAAATCCCGCCAATGAAAACTATTGATCCATAATAATAACCTGCATATAGTTTTGGGCTTGGATTTGGTGTCATCCAATCGGGAAGAAAGCTCATGAAGATTGGTAATTCAGTTTCATAAGACCTTACAAAAAATGCAGGTAACCAATTAAAAAGCCCATAGCCAATCATAGAAGCAAATGCCGCGCCGATTGATAAAAACCAAAAACTTGGTTTAGATTTTAATATTTTGATGGTTGCTTTAAAATTATATTCTTGATTACTTGCTTTATTAGGTTGTTCTTTTACAAGTAAATAAAAGATTGGCGCAAATAAAATGCCGATAATACCTAAAATATAAAAGCTTACGCGCCAATTAAAAATGCTTGAAATAACCGCACCCATTATAATACCAAGCGCGGTACCGATTGGAATGCCAAGGGAGAAAATCGCAAGTGCGCGCGCCCGTTTTTCAGGGGGATAATTTTCCGAAATAAGTGAATAAGATGGCGCAACACCGCCGGCTTCGCCAACGCCAACCATCATGCGGCTAAAGAATAATTGTAGTGGCGTGACTGCAAGCCCACAAACCGCGGTCATTAAACTCCAGAGGGTTAATGAGGCCGTAATAATTTTCTTACGGCTATATTTATCGGCAAGTATGGCAATTGGTATTCCTAATATTGAATAGAATATAGCAAATGAAAACCCACGCATAAGGCCAAGGGTTTTATCGTCAATATTAAGTTCTTTTTGTATATCAATCGCAAGAATTGATAAAATCTGCCTATCAAGAAAGTTTAACGTATAAACGATTATAAGAAGAGTTAAGAATAATTTTTGATTTAAATTTTTTAACATTTTCCGCCCTATTTATAATCATTAATCGCTTTATTCATAAATATTGTAAAGATATAGACATTTAAGATTTTAAATTTACATTAATCACTTTATATGTTTAATTATAGCTTGAATATATGGAGGCCGCTATATTCTATCCTAGTTCGCAATATATCGAAGAAGATAATTATATAAGTGAACTTTTTCATAATGCGGCACTTGGCATAGATACATGGCATAATGCAATTCAGGCAATGGCAAATGCCACTGGATCTGAATCGGCACAGCTTGTAGGATTTACCGATAATAATCTAATGGCTTTTAATTGGGTAATTAATGCCCCTGAAAAAGCGCTGCAGCAAATTATAGATATTGATGGCGGAAATCCTTTGATTAATCCTCGTCTTGCGGCTTCTATTCCTGCAAAAACTTTGCAAGTTGTAGGTGACTATGAGTATGAGTTTTATAAAAGCAGAACAATTAATAATGATTATGCCGATTTTGTATCTACTTGGGATATTCCTTTTGGCTGCCAAGCAAATTTAATACGTGACAAAGATAAATGGGTAGAGGTTGCATTATTAAGAACACAAAAAGACGGAATAACAACAGAAGAAGTAAGAAATAGATTTGCCCAAATTGTTCCACGGGTTGGCTCCGCTGTACAGCTTAGCCTAAGCCTTGAAAATCAGGGCGCTTTATTGGTTGCCGGCAGTTTTGAGGCAATGTCTATTTGTGCGATTATTTGTGATTATCAAGGTAATATATGCGCAATCACACCACGCGCCGAAGCTTATATTCAAAGAAATGAACTTTTAACAATTGCCCTTAATCGTTTGATTGCGAAACAAGATTATCATAATTTATTATTACAAGAATTGATAAACAATGGCTTGTATAATAAAATTGGCAATTCAATAATTCTTAATAGTGATTATAATGTGCCAATTATTATTAATGTGCGGCCTTTGCCAAAATCACAATGGGGCTTTAATTTTTTACCAAGCGTTATAATCACAATAAGCCGCGCCCAAGCAACACCAGATTTATTATTAATAAGACAGGCTTTTGATTTAACCATCGCAGAAGCCAAAGTCGCCGAATTAATTGCCATTGGTCATTCAATTGAAGAAGTTTCTATAAAAAGAAATGTATCTTTAATTACGGTCAGGTCACAGCTTAAGGCAATTTTTGCCAAAATGAAAATATCAAGACAATCAGAATTAGTTAGTAAAATTTTGGGATTAACAAATCTTGAGTTTTAATCAGGTATGTGTTCGCTAAGGCCATAACCAAACCTAATAGGTTCAATTCTCTCACATAAGCCAGTTTTAGGATTAATCTCGGCAAATATACCACAAGCCATTCCGCGACCAGTTGCCGGTTCGTGCCTTTGATGCGGTAAGCGAACCGATTGGCGACGCACCGAGATTTCTTTATTCATCCCCAAAACGCTATCATAATCACCGCACATACCAAGATCAGAAATATAACCAGTGCCATGCTCAAGAATTCTATAATCGGCAGTAGGCACATGGGTATGCGTGCCAACAACAAGGCTTGCACGACCATCAACAAAATGGCCAATACCTTGCTTTTCGCCAGTTGCTTCGGCATGAACATCAATAATAATTGCGTCCGCCATTTCTTTTAATGGGCAAGCACTTATCTCTTTTTCTATCGCGCTATAGGGGCAATCAAGGCTATCCATATAAAGTCGCCCCATCACAGAAACAACAAGTATTTGATAACCATTAATATTGAATAATTGTGCGCCGCGCCCTGGGGCATTCGTAAGCATAGGGTAATTTGCAACCCTTAAAAGCCTTGTTTCACGCTCTATAAAGCTTAAGGTTTCTCTTTGATCCCATTCATGATTACCAAGCGTAATACAATCAACGCCATTATCAAAAAGATCATTTGCAATTTTTTCGGTTATACCAAAACCACTTGCCGCGTTTTCACCATTGGCACAAACAAAATCTAGTTTTAGTTTTTCACGAAGCATAGGTAAGCGCGATATTAAAATCTCACGTCCCGATTTGCCAACAATGTCACCAAAAAATGCTATGCGCATCTATTAACCTTTAAAAACAAAAGGCTTTAAACTCTGTGATAAGAAAATCAAGTTTTATATCATGGTCTTCGGTTGGGATATGCGAAACTTGTTGCGCATCATAAGCAATTCCAATCTTTATTGCCTTTGGAAATTGCACAAATGCCCTATCATAAAAACCGCCGCCATAACCAAGCCGATTTCCATTTTCATCAAAGGCGAGAAGGGGGGTAAGTATAATATCGGGCGTAACAATTTTTGAATCTGGCTTTGGCTCTTGCGTGCCAAATAGGCCATTTATTAATTCATCGGCAAAATTATATTCATGAAAGCAAAGATTATTATTTTCTATTCGGGGCAAACAAAGTTTTGCGCCATTTTCATTTAATGATTTCATTAAACTAAGTGGGCTTAGTTCAGATTTTATAGGAATAAAGCCTGCGACAATTTTATCTCTGAATGGAATTGGAAAGTTTTGAAAAAGCGAATTTGCGGCATCGGTATTTGTGATAAGAGAACGCTTTTGCGCGGCAATTTTTCTAAGTTCGGCTTTAT
>CAYUCW010000016.1:29799-32087 GCA_964443435.1 uncultured Caulobacteraceae bacterium
GTATTTGTGATAAGAGAACGCTTTTGCGCGGCAATTTTTCTAAGTTCGGCTTTATTCATATTAATTTGCAACCGTTATGGTTGAATAGCATTGTTTATTGCGACCGGATAATGCAATTCCATCGTTTGAAGCATATGCAACCCCAATGGAATATATTTTATTGTTTTGTATGATTGTTTCAAAATCGTTAGAAAAAGAACAATAACCAAAGCCAATTGATGGCCCACAATTATAAAGAGACTCACTCTGACCTTTAATTGCATGTGAAAAGCTTTTTTTGTCAGAACAACGTAATTTTGATTTGATTGCGTCAGGAAAAATGGTTTTCGTCTTATTGTTTAGAATAGAATTTATAAATTCTAACTCCTCTTTTGTGTCGCAATTACTATCTAATTCTGGTTTATATTTTTTATTAAATTCTTCAGGTGAATTATCTATGTCAAAATCGATAAGTAACCATATTAATTGTTTTTGGTTTTCTGATTTTTTTAAAAATGGATATAAAGCCCTATAGCTTCCTAATGCACCATCCCAACCTAAACTGAATGTCGTTTTAGTTAAAAGAGTAGGTAAAATTGGTACAGAACTTAATGATTGATAAAATTGTTCTTTATTCGGATCGCATTCAGCTTTTCTATCTTCTTTAGACCAATATCCATCTTTAAAGCAGCTATTATCAGTAAGCTGGCATATGTTTAAACCATTTATTTTTTGGTTTAGTTTACAAAACCTAATATTGGCAGGAGATGCAATTTTAATAGTATTTTTAAATTCATCAAAATGTGAATAATCTAATTGAGTATTATTAAATCCTAAAATATTTCTTCCACGGTTACAAAATCTTTTATATGCCGTGTTGGAATTTCTTGTTTGGTTTAAGCCTTTTAGTTTGCGCGAAATATTTATAAATGTAGCAAAAACTTTTTCGCCACCTTCAACTTCATAAGAATTGATCTTGGTACCGTTCATTCCATAAGGATCGTATTTAGGCGTTTTGTTTTCTGCGATTTCCTCTTCATTAAATTTAGCGATTTCAGATTTTGAAAATGAATCATGAACAAGTTCATTATTTATATATATTTTATAGTATGGATTCAAACTTGATACTATTCTTAAATTTTCATTGTTAAAATCAGTTTTTTGATAAAATTCAATTATTAGTTTATTTTTTCTAGAGGCAAATATTTGTTTATCTGCAATTCTGCATGAAGTTAATAATGCACGTAATACATTGTCTTTATTACTATATTCAGATAGCGGTGATTCACGCCTTGGGTTGCCTTTAATTGTAATATCGGAAATTAAGCAATCTTTCTTAACCGCATCTTCTAAAGGGATTTTGTCTAATAATGCCGATGAATCAAGTTTTCCATTTTGAATAGAAACAGGAAATTTGGGCGGGTATAATATAAAATTTGCGACTATATAAACACCTATAACTTTTACAATAAACTTTTTGAATGGGGTAAGTTTATGGTATTTAGATTTCAAATGATTAGCTAAATTTAATATTATATTACGCATTAATATAATCTATATGCGCTTTTTAAAATATTCAATAAAAAATAAAACAATTTTAAATTTTAAAAAAAGGTTGGCGGACCATAGAACCGTAAGTGTAACTCATCCTCATGCGACCTGAAGTACAGGTGGGCGCCAGATAGTTAGAACCAGGGTTCAGTCCAGAGCCAGCTCCCGATGGAAGAGTTAAGGTCAGCGGGATATAGACACCCACGCGAGCCACAGTGCCGCCGTGTTCTATTCTAAACCTATGCAAGATTTATAGCAAGGCATATTGCTTGTTATTTACTTACTTCCGCAAGCTTAAGCTTCATAGTTTTGTGAATATCTTTATTGGCGGCAATAAGCTCTCCGGTTTCGGTAAAGTCACCATTGCCAATATCTTCAACAATGCCGCCGGCTTCGCGAACGATTACCACACCTGCGGCAACATCCCAGATTTTTAAGCCGCGTTCCCAATAGCCATCAAAACGACCACAAGCAACAAATGCCATATCTAAAGAAGCCGCGCCAAAGCGTCTTACACCTGCTACATGCTGGCTGAAAGCGTGCAAATCTTTGAAGAATTGCCCATGCCCTGGGCGGCCTTTGAATGGCACACCGGTTGCAAGTAAGCTATCGGCAAGAAGTTTACGTCCTGAAACTTTTATGCGGTAATCATTGCGGAACGCGCCTTTGCCAGTTTCTGCATAAAACATAT
Source organism: uncultured Caulobacteraceae bacterium (assembly GCA_964443435.1). GTDB lineage: Bacteria > Pseudomonadota > Alphaproteobacteria > Caulobacterales > Aquidulcibacteraceae > Pseudaquidulcibacter. The sequence continues at coordinate 32,021 of CAYUCW010000016.1, forward strand.
CATCAGTTATCGGGTTATAAATTACACCTGCAACCAATCGGCCTTCACGTTCAAGTGCAATAGAAAT
>CAYUCW010000016.1:32187-39498 GCA_964443435.1 uncultured Caulobacteraceae bacterium
ACTTCACCAAAATCTCTTCTAATTGCTTTTCCAGCTTTAAGAGCCGCATTGGTCATAATGGTAAGAAGCGGTGACATCACAGCCATAATAAATCTCTACTTTTTAAAACATCAAATAATGCGGCTGCTCTAAACTAAAATATTAAAAAAATCTAGACTATATAAGCATTTATTTCTTTATTTGCGGCTTTGAATTCATAGTTAGCTTTGACCTATGCAGGTCTTAAACGCATTATAGAGCTTTGTTCTTCATCAAATGCGACATAGATAAAGCCCTCAGGCCCAATAACTACATCGCGTATCCGTTTATCAAGATTTGTAAGAAGCTTCTGCTGTGCCACTACCTTGGTGCCGCTAAATGTTATCATTTCTAGATATTTGAACTTAAGCGCGGCAACAAAAACCCGACCTTGCCATTGTGGGAATGCCTTGCCTTCATAATAAGCGGCACCGCATGGCGCAATTGAAGGTGTCCATTGGTGAAGTGGTTGTACCATGCCGCTCATGGCAGTGGGGCCAATTGGGCGACCTGAATACTCTTTGCCATAGGTGATTTTTGGCCAGCCATAGTTTTTACCAGCTTCATCAAGATTAATTTCATCGCCACCTTGTGGGCCGTGTTCAATAGTAATAAGTTTGTTTAAGCCTTTATGCCAAAATGCACCTTGCATATTGCGATGACCATAAGACCAGATTTCAGGCATAGCATCTTTATTGCTAATAAATGGATTATTTTTAGGGATAGAGCCATCACGATTAATTCTTATGGTTTTGCCGATTGTATTATCAAGACTTTGGGCAAGGTCACGCTGTGAACCTCTATCCCCAGTGGTGACAAAAAGCGTTTGATCTGGCGCAAATACAAGCCGTGAGCCAAAATGATGCACCGTGTTTACTTTTGGGGTTTGCCGCCAAATAACGCGCCCTTCCGTAAGTTGTGAACCAAAAAGCTTGCCGCGAAAAACAGCCGTACCTGCGGTTCTATTGGCACCGGGTTCACTGAATGAAAGATAAATAAGATTATTAGATGCGAATAAAGGATCAATTGCTACGTCCAATAGCCCGCCTTGACCGTCATTGGCAACAGAGGGCACTCCCCTTAGGGCAACTTTATGCGCTCCATTGCCTGAAACAAGTAGCAAGCGACCCGATTTTTCGGTAACAAGTAAACGTCCATCAGGTAAAAAGGCCATACCCCAAGGATTATCAAAGCCTTTTGAAAATTCTTCGGTCTTAAAATTCGCCGTTTGCGCCATTGCGCCATTGCCGATTAAAGCCAAACCCGAAAGGCCTGCTAATATATCTCTTTTAGTAGGTTTAATCATTTCACACCCTGTTTGAATAATAGGTGTATAAAAATACAAAACCCGATTAAAGACAAGTCTTTTAATTAAGCTTTATGCTTTTATTGCGCAAAAAAAATTAAGCTCTAAACTTTTGAATTATTTATAATCTCATTAAGCTCTTCAAGTGCGAAAATCGCGCCTTTCGGATGCTTCCAAACACCAGATGATAAAGCAATAAAATCTGCGCGCGCATTTATTATTTCTTGTGCATTGTTTGAATTAATGCCGCCTATTGCAACAACTGGAATTTCCATAAAATCTTGCCACCATGCCAATAATTCTAAATCAGGTGGGGTATTATTGGTTTCTTTAGTTTCAGTTGGGAAAAATGCCCCAAATGCAACATAATCCGCGCCTTGTTCGGCGGCTTCCATCGCAAGATGACGACTATTATGACAAGTCCTTCCAATAATCGCGTCTTTGCCAAGAATTTCACGAGCTTCTTTTATTGTGTCATCAGATTGACCAAGATGCACCCCATCGGCATGAGTATCGCGTGCAAGTCTTGAATGATCATTCATAATGCAAGCAATTCCTGCGTTTTGTAAAATTGGAAAAAGCTCTTTACCAATTTTTGCAATATCGCGATTTTCAATATCTTTTAAGCGCAATTGAAAAGAACTTATTAAATTCTTTTGCGCAATCTCTTCTAAAGTTTTTGAAAATTCAGAAATATTTTCGATTTTTGGTGGGCTTATAAGGTATAATTGAGTGATAATTTCGTCCATAAGCTTAAATAGCGTTTTGCATTACCATGAGCAATATATTTTGCTTTTAATTAATAAAAATAAATAATTTAAATATTGACAAAAACTAGTCTAAGTTTTAAATGTAAGGTATAACTTACATGTCTAGGAAAAATTATGCAAGCCTCCTCTTTATTAAAATATTTAAACTCTAGTGCAATTTTATTATGTTTATTATGTTCCCCTGCAATTGCACAAGAAACTTCTCAAAAAAAAGAAGAGACTAAAACTTCTGAAGCTGAAAAGAAACCAGAACTACCTAAAAAGGCCGAAGAAAATGTGGTTGTAACAGGCACAAAATCAATAAGTAAGATTGACCGTCAGGTTTATGAAACTTCAAAAGACCCAGCTAGTGACACTGATTCAACCGAGGATGCACTAAAAAAAGTTCCCGGGGTAAATGTTGATAAGGATGGCAATGTTTCGCTTAAGGGCAAGCAAGTGCAAATATATTTAAATGGTCGTCCTTCATTATTACTTGCCGGTGATAATCGTGGGCAAGCACTTAAAGCAATGCCATCAAAGCTTATTGAGAAAATTGAAGTTATGTCGGCACCAGGGGCACAATATAGCTCTGAGGGATCTGGCGGGATTGTTAATATTGTAACAAAAACAAAACTTCCGCCAGGAAAATTTGGAAGTTATTCATTGAAACTTGATTCTACGGGCGGATATATGCCTGGCTTCTTTCAAATGAAAAGCGCGAATAAGCTTCAAACTACTGTTTATACTGGATTTATTAGGGGTGAGTTTGAAAATCTTGGAAGGCAGAATTTCCAACAGATTGGAACTAATAATCAAATAACTTATTATGGAAACTCTAATAATGAATCAATTGGCCATTTTGCGGGCGGCATTTTCTTTGGAAGCTTTGAATATGAACTTGCAAAAGATGATGTCATAGGCGGACAAATTAATTTATTCAAAGGAAGCTATGCCACAAGGATTTTGGGTGGAACACAAAATTATGATGGAAGCAATATTTTAACTTCTGACTTATTATTAAATGGTCCTTCATCTGGTGATATTTTAAATCAATCAATCAATTTAAATTATACACATTATGGCAAAAAGCCCGACGAAACTTTGAAAATTAATTTTGATATTAGTAGCTCAGAAACAGAGCCATTAACCTATATTGAGCTTGAATATTTAAAATCGCTTGATCCAAATCTTACAGGCACGCAAATAACAAAAACTAATTCAAGAACACCAAGCAAAAATCACTCTTTAAAGCTTGAATATAATACCCAATTAGGTGAGCAGCAGCTGACAACGGGTTTTGAAATTACACATAAAGAATCTAAAAATTATAATCTTCAATTTGGACCAAATCCATTAAGTGCTTTGGTACTTAATCAAAGCCTAAGCCAATTTTTCTATTCTGAGCAAATAATAAGCGCGGGCTTTGTTACTTTACAAAAAGTATTAGACGATAAATGGACGATTTTGGGTGGTTTGCGCGCGGAAAATCTAGAGCTTGAGAGTAAGCAATTATTTACTGGCGAAATTGCCGATATTAGTGATTTAAGAATTAATCCAAGCTTCTTTGCTACTTATCTTCTTTCTAAAAAAGAGAAAATTAGGTTTAATTACTCTAAAAGATTAGTAAGGCCAGATGCGGTGGATTATAACCCACGCATTACTTATAGAGATCCATTTAATTATTATCGCGGAAATCCAGATCTAAATCCTCAAATCACACAGGGCATAGAGCTTTCTTATGAGTTTAGTAAAAAAGATCTAACTAAAACCTTGCGGGCTTTTTATAAAGCGGATGAAGATTTAATTTCTTCGCAAACACGTTTTATTAGTGACCCGCAAAGACTTGGTAATCAAGTTATAGAAACTACTCGTGTAAATGATGGTATAGGCAGTAATTTTGGTATAGATTATTATATAAATAAAACTTTTAATCCTAAATTCAAAGCCGATTTAAATCTTATAATCGACCGTACTGAACTAAAGACTCCTGTTTTTCCAAGCTCAAGATCTTTAAATGGATTTGGCGGCAAGCTAACTATGAATTATACGGCTAAGAATAAAGATAATTTCCAGATTAATTTTAATCGGACAACTAAATCAATAAATCCGCTTGGGTTTAATATGGCAAGATCTGTTACTGGGTTTGTATATAATCATAATATAACACCAATGGTGAAGGTTACGCTTTCAGGAAATGATGTTTTTTCAACAGGAAAAACCGCAAGTATCATAAGCTCTCCATTTGTAAGAAGTCAGTCTATAAGCTTACAGCGTGCACCAGTTTATTCTCTGACTATTGCGCGTAATTTTTCAAGTTTCGGCCCGCCCAAAGCTAAATAGTATTTTAAAATAATTTTAAAATGCTATGAAAAATTATGAATGAAGCAATCGCAAAAAACATTATTGGTTATAATCCAGACTTAAGAATAGAAACTTCAAGGCTTATACTACGCCCACCTGTCCCAAGTGATTTTGACGATTGGGTTAAGTTCCATGCCGATGAAGAAGTTATGAAGTTTTTAGGCGGCACACAAAGCCGTCCTATGGCTTGGCGTGGTTTTTGCTCTTACCTTGGCTCATGGCAGTTTTTAGGGTTTGGCATGTTTGCAGTAGTCTTAAAAGAAACCGGCGAATGGATTGGCCGTATCGGGCCAATAAATCCCGAAGCTTGGCCAGATAAAGAAGTTGGTTGGGGCATCCTAAGTAAATATTCGGGCAATGGTTTTGCACTAGAATCCGCTATTGCCAGCATGGATTATGCATTTGATGTTTTGGGTTGGGATAATCTTATTCATACAATTGCCCCTGATAATTTTAATTCACAAAAGCTTGCGGCGCGGCTAGGTTCGCGCGAATTATATGAAACAAAACTCCCGGATCCATTCTCGCACCTGCAAGTAAAAGCATGGGGGCAGTCAAAGTCAGAATGGCAAAACAATAAAAAAGGTCTATAATGGAAGCTTTATTACCAACAACGCGTCTTAAATTTGTAGAAATTAATAATGAAATTAAAAAGGCGATTTCGTCAGATATTAAAGCCTTTAGTAAAGAATACGGGCTTTTAATTCCTGAAGGCTGGCCATTAGTACCCGAAGCTTTCAAAGCCTTTGAAGATGATGCCGATGATGAAACCATTTTCCCATGGTGCAGTTATTTATTCCTAAATTTTGAAGGAACTAAGATTATTGGTAATGGCGGTTTTATTGGCGCACCAAAAAATAATCAAGTTGAAATTGGCTTTGAAATTGCCCCTGAATATCAAAATATAGGCTATGCCACCGAAGCGGCAACTGAAATGCTTAGTTTCGCGCTTATTAATGGCGCAAAGTCAGTGATTGCCCACACTCTTGCCAAAGAAAACGCATCGGTTTCAGTATTAAAGAATATTGGCATGAAATATGTCAAAGATGTGCCCAATGAAGAATTAGGTAAAGTTTGGCTTTGGCAGATTGCAATAAAATAATTATTTATTGCTAAGCTTATCTAATTGCTCTTGCATAGCTTTTAACTGAGCTTGCATCATTTTAAGGCCGTCATTTTCTTCTTGCTTTGGCGGCTTTGGCATAAATGGCGATGCGCTCATGCCACCCATGCCATTCATGGCCTCGGCGGCTTTGCCAAACATTTCCATATTTGTCTTCATTGCATTAGAAAAGATTTCCATTGGCGCAACTGGTGTCGGACTAGAAAAAGTCTTTTTCCATTGATCTTGAGAGGCCGCAAAGTTTTTCATCGACATTTCAAGATAGGCAGGGAAGAAACCTTGAACACTTTTGCCATAAAAACTTATTAAATCACGAAGGAAATCAACACTTAAAAGATTTGCGCCCGAATTTTCTTCATCAAAAATAATCTGTGTAAGTACAGTTCTTGTAATATCATCACCAGTTTTAGCGTCAATAACCACAAATTCCGTGCCATCACGAACAAGTTTTGATAAAAACTCAAGGGTTACATATGAAGAAGTATCAGTATTATATAAACGACGATTAGCGTATTTTTTAATTGTGATAGGGCCTTTTGCCATAATAATTTCTCTTTACTTAATCAAGCTTAACTTCGTATTACTAAAGGGTAGAATACATATTTATTGCGATATTGCAATGCAATATTGCACTTGCGAGAGTAAGCCGCTGCAAAATTTTTTGGCAAAGCCAAAATGCAAAACAGTAAACACCTAAGTTTATATTTACTTAGAAATTTAATTATTTATTATGTCCGAAAAGAGGATTTTAAATTGACAAACATCGTTATTGCTTCGGCGGTTCGCACGCCTATTGGTTCATTTCTTGGTGGCTTATCTACGCTTAAAGCCCATGAATTGGGTGCTTTGGTTATTAAAGAAGCCGTACAAAAGGCGGGAATTGATATTTCACTTATTGATGAAGTGATCATGGGGCAAATCCTTACGGCGGGACAGGGGCAGAACCCAGCGCGTCAAGCAAGCCGCGCGGCAGGTGTCAAAGATGAATCACCGGCATGGATAGTAAATCAAATTTGCGGCTCTGGCCTTCGTGCGGTGGCACTTGGCGCGCAACAAATTCAAACCGGTCAAGCGGATATAATTATTGCGGGCGGTCAAGAAAGCATGAGCATGTCGCACCATTCAAGTTTTGTGCGCGCGGGTCAAAAAATGGGTAATCTTTCAATGGTTGATACTATGGTCAATGATGGATTGACCGATGCATTTAATAATTATCATATGGGTATTACGGCCGAAAATGTTGCAAAAAAATGGGGCATTACAAGAGCGGAACAAGATGAGTTTGCGGTTGCTTCACAAAACAAAGCCGAAGTGGCGCAAACTTCGGGAAGATTTAATGATGAAATTGTTCCCGTGACTATTAAAACCCGTAAAGGCGATACAATAATTGATAAAGACGAATATATTCGTCATGGTGCAACATTAGATGCCATGAGCGCGCTTCGCCCGGCATTTGATAAAGAAGGCACGGTTACCGCGGGCAATGCATCTGGTCTTAATGATGGCGCGGCGGCATTGGTTCTTATGACAGAAGACAAAGCGAAAGAGCTTGGCGTTACACCGCTTGCAACCATTAAATCTTATGCGACCGCCGGCGTTGATCCTGCGATTATGGGATCGGGGCCAATCCCTGCGTCCCGTCGTGCATTAAAAATGGCGGGCTGGAGCGCTTCAGATCTTGATTTAATCGAAGCCAATGAAGCCTTTGCCGCCCAAGCCATTGCGGTTAATCGCGATATGGGTTGGGACAC
>CAYUCW010000017.1:0-2099 GCA_964443435.1 uncultured Caulobacteraceae bacterium
TAGAAAATAATTTTGAATATTCTTACTTAGGTCTTGGTGATTTATTTTATAAGTATGAATTACCAACCAAAGTAAGAGAGCCCCGCTTAATAAAATTCAATTTTGAGCTTGCCCAAGAACTGGGTATAAACGAATACACAAATATAGAAGAATTTTTATCGGGGAATAAGATACCTGATAATATAACCCCTTTTGCAATGGCTTATTGTGGTCATCAATTTGGTCATCTTAATGTTTTGGGTGATGGGCGTGTTATAAATCTTGGCGAATTAAATGGTTATGATGTTCAATTAAAAGGCGCTGGGCGCACTAATTACTCACGTGGCGGCGATGGCAGGGCTGCAATTGGGCCAGTATTGCGCGAATATCTTATTAGCGAAGCCATGCATAAGTTCGGCGTTCCTACTACCCGTGCCCTCGCCTTTATAACAAGCGGTGAATATGTTTATCGCGAAGAGGCATTACAAGGCGCAATCCTTACACGTACAGCCAGAAGCCATCTAAGAATTGGCACTTTCACTTATGCCAAGCTTAATAATGAGGTTAAACCCCTTGCCGATTATGCAATTAATAGGCTCTATCCCGAAGTAAAAGAACATCCGAATAAATATCGCGTATTCTTTGAAGCGGTTTGCAATAATCAAGCAAAATTAATTGCAAAATGGATGTCGCTTGGATTTATTCACGGGGTTATGAATACCGATAATATGACCATATCAGGTGAAACGCTTGATTATGGCCCTTGCGCCTTTATGGATGAATATAATTCCGAACAAGTTTATAGCTTTATTGATAAAAAAGGACGCTATGCTTATAAAAATCAGCCATTCATTGCGGCATGGAATTTAGCGCGGCTTGCCGAAAGTTTGCTTGAATTATTTGACGAGGATATTCAAAATGCTGTTGATTATGCCCAAGATTATATTGGCAAATTTCATAGTCTTTATGAAAGCTATTTTAATGCCGAATTCTCAAAAAAATTAGGTTTTAAAACGCCACTTAAAAGCCCCGAATTAATAAATGAATTTCTTGATATTTTGGAAACCAATAGCCTTGATTTCACCAATAATTTCAGAAACTTAAATAAAATAATTAACCTTGAAGTTGATGGGATTTTCAAGGAATGGGCAATTAAATGGCGCACTGCGCTTAATGATGAAACAGGAAATATTATAGAAAGACTTAATAAGGCAAATCCATTTATAATTCCGCGCAATCATTTAATTGAAAAAGCAATTAATGCCGCAGAAAATGGTGATTTTTCTTTATTCCATGAATTATATAATGCGCTTCAAAATCCATTTGAAGAAAACAATATTGAATTTTCGCATCCGCCTAAGCTTCAAGAAAAAATCAAAAATACATTTTGTGGCACATAAGTTTTCAAGATTGCTTTTTTAATAAAAAATAACTACATGGGACTATGAGAAAAGCAAAGCAAAACGCGGATAACGAAACAATTGACGCCCGCAAACGAAATATGCGCAACCAACCCACAAAAGCTGAGTTCAAAATCTGGAGCATGATTAAGGATAAAGTCTTAGGGGTTAAATTCCTTAGAATGGAAAAAATTCAGCATGCACGTGATGACGTCGGCTATTTTGCGGATTTCGTATGTTATGAACGTGATTTAATTGTAGAAGTTGATAATCCTTCGATTATAGAGCGTAGAAATAATACCGAACGCAATGAATATTTCGATGAAGGTGGTTTTACGGTGATAAGATTTACGGATAAAGAGATATTAGGCAATCCGAGTGCTTGCTTAGCAAAAATCAAAAAAGAAATCTGATACTTCAAAAATTTAGTGACAAAATCAGTTATGCGCTTTAAAGCGCACATATAATTATAGGAATTATTATGAGCAAGAGTATTTATAATGCAGTAGTTTTGGGCGCATCTGGTTATACTGGTGCGGAGACTATTCGTATTATTCATTCTCACCCTAATATTCGTTTAGTTGCTTTAACGGCAAACGCGCAAGCCGGTAAAAAGTTTGGCGAATTATATCCGCATTTATTTATGTATGCCGATATGATTTTGCAAAAAGCCGAAGATATTGACTGGGCTGATATTGATGTTGCTTTTGGTTGCTTACC
>CAYUCW010000017.1:2199-20613 GCA_964443435.1 uncultured Caulobacteraceae bacterium
GGTGTATCTGGCGCTGGTCGCTCTATAAAACAATCAAATCTTTATTGTGAGATTGCCGAGAGCATGTATGCATATGGCGTTGGAAAGCATCGCCATGCACCTGAAATTGAACAAGAATTAGGAATTGCCGCAAACAAAGACATGATTGTTAATTTCACCCCTCACCTTATTCCAATGACTAGGGGTGAATATATAACTGCGCATGTAAAGCTCTCAGAAGGCAAAACCATTTCTGACCTAAGAACTGCGCTTCAAGAGCAATATAAAGGCGAAGCTTTTGTAAGGATTGCCGATGAAGGCGCGGTTCCTGATTCAAGATGGGTAAAAGGTACAAATTGTTGCGTAATAAACGTATTTAAGGATAGAATTCCAGGTCGTGCGATTATAATATCTACCATTGACAATCTTATTAAAGGATCTGGTGGTCAGGCTATACAAAATTTCAATGTCTTATTTGGACTTGCTGAAACCACAGGCTTGACGATTGCCCCTAGTTTTCCTTAATATGTGCTTATAAATATAGAAACGGCCTTGGTGCATGAAAAAACAATTATTAAAATTTATTGCACCTGAAAAATTCGAGGCGGATTACGACCCACTATTGGGTAAATCTATCAAGTCGCTTAAATCCGTAGAAATATATTCTTCTCAAATAAATACTGGATTTAATGAAACAGCTAATGGCTCTGTATTTGATGATCCAGATCTTGATGAGACTATTATTCCTATCGCGCCTATAGTGCCAGAGGCAAATATTGAACCGATAATTGATGAAATTGCGCCAATTGAAGCTTCTTCGCAAGAAACAATAGATGAATTTGTCGAAACTGCTCAGATAGAAGAAATTCCTTTAATACAAGAAATCGATACAAGTAAAATCACTTCTATTGATTTTGATGGACCGGAAACTAGTGAAGCAGTCGAAACACCCGAAAATATTAAACAAATTCAAGAAATTGCCCCCGTTTCAGAAGAAATTATCGAACAAAATATTTCTGATACTGACCTTACTATACGCGATGAAGATTGTAATGAAATAATGCCATTTGAAACCCTTGATGGGGAGCCGAATGAAGCAATTGAACAATTAACCGAAGAAAAAATTACAAGCGAACAGCAATCTATTTTAGAAGAAAATATCGAGGAAATAAAAGCGCCTGCATTTATTAAAACTCTGTCTGAACGCGAAATAGAAGAGCCAAAAGAAACACCAGAACCTTTTGTAAAAAGCTATGAACATCAAGAGATTTTAGAAAAAATTTCAGAAGAAGAAATTCCAGAAGAAGTTGCACAATCTGAAACAATTAATGAAAAAATCGTTCAAGAAGAAGTTTTGGATCAACCGCTTGAAGGAAGTTCAGAAATTCCTCAAAAAACTGATGAAGAAATTAATCAAGATACAAATGCTTCTAAAGAAAAAATTATAATTCATAAAAAGACATTTGTTCCGCCTTCAAATAAGCAATTAAAGAAGCTTAAAAGGCGTAGTAAAAAAGTAAAATCAAACGAGATAGTATTATTCTTAGCTATTCTAAGCATCGGTTTTTCTGCATTATTTGCACTTATTTCTCTATTATCACCATTAGGTCGCCCATTTGATACAATCACTGATTTGAAGCCTTATTGGTGCGTTATAGCTTTAATCTCTGTAGGATTATGGGCATTTATTAAAAAATGGCCTTATGTAATAATATCGGCATTATTATTGATTTTGAACTTCCTAGGGCTTTATAAAAATCTTGGTGCTGCGCCAACTGGCGGTAAAAACAGTATTGCAAAAATTGGTTTTGCAAATGCAGATAATTCTTCTAAAAACCTAAGCAATATAATTGCCAAAGCCGATAAAAATGGCACACAGCTTTTAATCGTTTCTGCGGCTAATAATCTTATAAGCATGCCGCCAGCAGGTTGGACAATTGCGCAAGAAGCCAATACCAATGATATTTCAAGGCTTTTGGTTTTATCTAAAACAAATTGGCGAGTTATTACCCTCCCTGGTGAGCCAACAATGGCAAGAAATGGCGAGGACAGCCTAACAATAATTGCCATTAATCCACCAAAAGCTAAGCGCAACCGTGCCGCTAATGCCGATCGTGAGTCCATAATTAATCGCGCGGCGGCAAGGAGTGGAACTCAAGAAACCCCAATAATTGCTTTTGGTGACTTGGATGCAAGTCCTTGGCATAAGGACATAACTGAATTTACTACTAATAGCGCATTAACAAGACTTAATTGCGGACTAATTGGTGCTACTCGTCAATCTATGGGCTTAGGAATTGCTTATGATCATGTATTCTTTAGAGATGTGAACATAAAATCTTGCAAAATAGACGGTATAATAGGTAAAGCAAGCCCAATTTGGATTGATGTCGCGGCTAAAAAATAATTATAATTTGCCAAAGAGCATTATAAAAAACAAATAAAACTTTGCCCTAAGACCTATGTCTTTGATAGATTCATATTGGATTAAATCTGGCTTTTTAATAGCTAATGCAATTGGTGCAATAATTGGCAAAATCCTTGACTTGTCTTTGCCAATTAATTCAATATTCAAGTCTTTGATATTGTCTTGGACCAAGAAATCTATTGCTAAAGCCTTTAATGCAAACTTGGCATAAGCGATTATGAAATCTAAGCTATTATTAGTATCAAATGCATTTTCATAGCTTTCAAATATAATATTCCAATCATTAAAATCTATATTTAAATCTTTAATTCTATGCCCTATTGGCCCAAGATCGCTGAATTTATTTTCATTTATACAATTGCGCCAGAACTCAAGCCGTATCCTTGATAAGGTTAAATCTTTCGCTCTTTGTTTTAACAAATAAATTTCATGATGAATATTTATAATCGAAAAAAGTTTTTCTTTATCTGCATCTAATGCGAAAAGAGCCGCGCTATATAAACGCGGCTCCCTATTTTTTAATTCGCTATTATTAAGGTCTGTCATCTTCAAGTTTAGTAACTTTTTTAACATCCCTTGGTACCAACAAGCTGAATGGTGCCGCGACATAAATCGAAGAATATGTACCTATAACTACACCAAAAATCATTGTGATAGTGAATGATTGAATAGTCGCCCCACCAATAACTGTAAGACCAAGTAATGCCAATAGTGTAGTCATACCCGTAATAATTGTTCTTGAAAGTGTTTCATTGGTTGATAAATCAATCAATTCAGCCATTGGCTTTTTCTTCCATTTACGCATATTTTCACGAAGTCTATCATAAACAACAACCGTATCATTCATCGAATAACCGATAATAGTAAGTATAGCGGCAATGGTAGTTAATGAGAATTCAAGGCGGGTAACCGACATAAAGCCAAGCACCAATATTACGTCATGCAAAAGCGCGGCAACCGAGCCTATGCCCATCTGTATTTCAAATCGGAACCAAATATATATAAGCATTAATCCAAGCGCCACAACAAGGGCAAGAATACCATTCTTATAAAGCTCAGCTGAAACTTTAGAGCCTACAACTTCGGTTCTTGGAATTTTTACGCCAGAGATAATGCTTTCAATTTTTTCTTTAACAAGCTTTACACTTGCTTCATTATTGCCATCTTTGGCAAGAAAGCGAACCATTATTTGATTTGGATTATCAAAATTTTGTACTTGAGCATCTCTAATAGGAAGCTTATCAAGTTCAGAGCGGATTTTTGAGGTATCAATTGCCGATGGTGCAACTAATTCAAGCATAATCCCGCCTTTAAAATCAATCCCTTGATTAAAAGCATCCGTAAATACTGCACTGATTTTATTTCCAATACCGCCTTCAGCATTATTAAAAGCAGTCATTGGATTTTGTCTAAAGCCACCAGTTGCAAAAGAAACAAACGACAAAAATATCAAAAGAATTGATATTGATGTTGCAAGTTTTGCAAAACTAACAAAATTAAAATTAGTTTGTTTTGGTATTATTCTGATTAATGGCCACCATTTAGATGTATTTGGCATATTAATTCTCTTTATTAAATTGGAAGAGCTTTAGCACGGGTCTTTTTAAACCACAGAGCTAAACATACTTGGGTAACAAGAACGGCTGTAAATACGGAAGTGACAATACCCAAAGATAATGTCCAAGCAAATCCGCGCACTGGGCCAGAGCCGAAATAGAATAGAATTACAGCGGCAAGTAATGACGTTAAATTGGCATCCATAATTGTAACTACTGCCCTTTGGAAGCCAGCTTCTAAAGATAATGCAACTGACTTGCCTGAGGCAAATTCATCACGCATTCTTTCGTAAATAAGAACGTTTGCGTCAACCGCCATACCAAGTGTAAGTACAAGACCCGCAATCCCCGGAAGCGTAAGCGTTGCCCCTACCATTCCAAGGCCTGCAAAAATTAAAATAACATTCACGGCAAGCGCAATAATTGAAATTCCGCCGAAAATAAAACCGTAAGATAAAATCATAAATATCACAACAGTAATCAAGGCAATCACACCCGCAGTTGCACCGGCATCAACGGCATCTTTGCCGAGTTCTGCACCAACAGAACGTTGTTCCAAGATTTTAAGTGGTGCAGGTAAAGCACCAGCGCGCAATAATGTTGAAAGCTCACTTGCTGACTCAATAGTAAAGCCACCAGTAATTTGACCCGTGCCACCTAAAATAGGCTCATTAATATTTGGTGCTGAAATTACTTTACCATCAAGAATAATTGCAAATCTCTTACCAACATTTTCAGAAGTGGCACGACCAAAAGCACGGCTACCTGAGCCATCAAAGCGGAATGAAACCACTGGCTGGTTTGTTTCAGGATCAAAAGTAGGCTGAGCATCAACAAGATTTTCGCCATCAAGGACGGCACGCTTTTTTACAAGCAATAAAGGCTCATCTGGTCTTGTTGGTTGGGGTAATAATTCAGACCCTGGAGGAATTAGGCCCGACATAGCTTCTTGAGGAGAAACCGAATTATCAACCATTTGGAAAGTAAGCTTTGCGGTTTGACCAACCATTTTCTTAAGCTTCTCAGGATCACTTTCGCCAGGGGCTTGAAGAACAATTCTTTCAAGTCCTTGACGAGTGATTGAAGGCTCTTTTGTACCTGTTTCATCAATACGACGACGAATTACTTCGATTGATTGATTGACTGCATGACGTGTAATCGCGGTTTTGGCATCATCCGTAAGGGTAATACTTATATTATTTCCTTGATTAGTAACTTTTAAATCGCTTGTCGCAACTTGACCAGTAATACCTTCAACTGATTGTCCAAGATCATTAATTCTTTTAATAGCCTCAGGTATATCAGTTTCATTAGTAATTGTTACATTAACTGTCTGCCCATCCGCAGATTGCGTACGACCAGAAAAAGCAATTGGCGGCTTTTTATCCGCATTAGAACCAGTTTTAGAAACGCCTCTTAATGAACTTGTTAAATCATCAGCAACTGTTTCAAGTCTTTGCTTAAAAACGGCATCCTTTTCAACTTCAAATAAAAGATGGGAACCACCTTGAAGGTCAAGACCAAGATTAATGGTATTATTTGGTAAAAAAGATGGTATTTTTGCACGCAAATCAGGGCTTAAAACGTTTGGAAACGCGTATAAACATCCGAATAGACTTACTAAAATTACGATAAAATAACGCCAACGCGAGATATGTAACAAGGGCTATACCTTTTTATTTATTTTCATTAGCCGCAGTTTTACCGCGTACTTCAGTAATTGTATTACGAACAACTTTAACAACCATGCTTGGTGCAAGTTCTACCGAAAGCTCATTATCTTCAACTTTAGTAACTTTTCCAATCATGCCGCCAGAAGTAACAACTGTGTCACCCTTAATAATACCAGCTATTAAAGCTTGGTGCGCTTTTAATCTTTGTTGTTGTGGACGAATAAGCAGGAAATAAAACACAACCAACATACCAACTAATGGTAAGATATTCATAATAACAGCAATAGGACCAGTTGCAGCAGCGGCATCAGCGCTTTGTGCATAAGCAGGAGTTGAAAACATAATAAACCTCTTTGATTAATTCAGACATAAATAAGGATTATTCTAAAAATCACAATGGCAGAAAGCAGATTAAAACAATACTAATTTATTTAATAACAATTCGTCACATTGTTTATTGATTTATAATAGGAATTATTTTGAAATTAAGTTAGAAATGCAATAAATAATTATTGTAAGAATATTATAAAGCAATAATTGCAAATAGAATTTGGAAAAAAAGAGATTCTTATTTAAGCATTATATATGCTTAAGATTCATACACGAAACTTTGATCCTTTATCGCGCGCGCTTAAAATTGCGCTTGGCGAAAAAAAAGCAAGTTTTCATGCTATTGAAGCGCCTGAAATCGGTGCCGATAATGATTTAATAAAAATTGATAAAGATGGCCGCACTCCAATTTTAAAAGATGATATGTGGGGCGAAGGTATTATAATTCGTGAAGCCTTCCCAATATTTGAATATATTGAAGATATAATCCCCTTCCCGCCACTTTTCCCTGGCGATCCAATGGAAAAAGCCAAAGTAAGAGAATTTTGTATTGTTCATATAAAAGGATTTAATAAATTACTTAAAAGAGTTCGCGAAGAAAAAATCCATAATATAATTAACAAAGCCGGCGAACCTGATTCATCAAAGCTTAAAACAATTCGTAAAGATGTACGTGAATATGCCGATTATATTGGTCATATTGCCAATAAATCGGGCTTTATGGCCAGTGAAAAAATTTCGCTTGCCGATATTATAATTTTTTCGCAATTATCAATTCTTGATTATCTAGATTTAATTGTTTGGGATAATCCGCACGATAAATATCTTCAGATTACAAAGCAATATTATTCAAGCCTAAAGCAACGACCCGCGTTTCGTGCAATATTAAATGATATGATTGACGCTATAAATCCACCGCCACATTATAAAAATCTGGACTTTTAGGCATGGATAGCCAAAAAATAAAAGCTTTGGCGCTTGAAAATGGTTTTGATATAGCCCGAATTTGTGATGCACGAACAGATTGGGATGCTAGCCGCTATTTAGAAGAGTTTGTAGAAAATAATTATCATGGCACAATGGATTGGTTTGAAACCACACTTGAACGCCGCAAACATCCCTTAAATATGTGGGACGGCGCAGTTTCGGCAGTAATGCTTGGGGTAAATTACGCTCCAGATTTTGATCCACTTATAGCACTTCAAAATAGCGAAAAAGGTGTGATTTCGGTTTATGCGCAAAATAATGATTATCATGATATTATTAAAAAGCGCCTTAAAGTGCTTGCAGGATTAATTCATAGAGAATTAGGAACAGAAGTAAAAGTCTTTGTCGATACTGCACCCTTAATGGAAAAGCCCCTTGCCGCGCGTGCGGGGCTTGGTTGGCAAGGTAAGCATACTAATCTTGTTTCGCGTGAATTTGGTTCTTATCTTTTTTTGGGTTCAATATTAATAGCCAAAGAACTTGAATTTGATGAGCCAGAAATAAATCATTGCGGCACTTGTAGATCTTGCATTGATATTTGCCCAACAGGGGCAATAATTGCAGAAAATAAAATCGATGCACGGCTTTGCATTTCATACCTCACAATAGAACATAATGGTGAAATATCTGAAGAATTAATGGCTAAAATGGGAAATCGTATTTATGGCTGCGATGATTGCCTTGCGATATGTCCATGGAATAAATTTGCTGTTGCTACACAAGATATTGGCTTTAAACCAAGAGAAATAGTTGAAACAGGTGATTTATTACAATATTTATCTCTTAATGATGAAGAGTTTAGGGCTTTATTTTCAAAAAGCCCAATAAAAAGAATTGGTATAAATAAATTCCACCGCAATGTTTTAATTGCAATTGGCAATATAAAAAAGCTGGATAATTTATCCAAAGAAAACTATTTAAATTCTATCTTACCATTTTTGAAAAATGAAAATCTTATGCTTCAAAATACTGCAAAGTGGGCTTATGAAAGACTAAGTTTAAATGAATAGTCCTCCGCCTAATAATAATATCCCAAATAATAAGATTATCAAAAAACCTAAAAAGCCAAATAATTGGTTTAAAAAAATATTGATTTTTATTTTTATAATTTTGCCAGGCTTCGCAATTGCGAGTGTTATTATCTATAGGTTTACGCCTATTCCAATAACCTATCTTATGATTAAAAGGGCATTTCAAGGCGATAAAATCTATTATAAACCAGTAGGCATAAAAAAAATTAATAGAAGCCTTATAAGCGCGGCAATCGCTGGTGAAGACGCTAGATTCTGTAGCCATAGTGGTTTTGAATTTGACGCAATGCAAAACGCTTGGAAAGCCAATAAGCGCGGCAATCGACTTAAAGGGGCTTCTACAATTTCACAACAAACGGCGAAAAATGTATTCCTTTGGCCTGATAGGTCATATGTTCGTAAGGGATTTGAAGCAGGCTATACAGTTTTAATTGAAACCCTTTGGCCTAAATGGAAAATAATGGAAGCTTATTTAAATGTTGCCGAAATGGGTAGAGGAATTTATGGCGCGGAAGCCGCGGCAAGATATTATTTCAAAAAACCCGCAAGTGAACTTACACCCTATGAGTCGGCAAGACTTATTGCCATTCTTCCTTCACCGCGCAAATGGAGTGTAAAATCACCAAATAATCGCGTTAGCCGAAAAATAAGACGTGTTACAGCAGGGGCAAGAGTTGTTCGAAATTCAGGCCTTGATAAGTGTGCAATAAAATAAACATAAGTTTTGTGAATTTAGCGTTTGACTAATGCACTAATATATAAAATGTAATAACAAAGAAAAGAAAATGCTCTCTTACACGATAAAACGATTATTAACCGCAATACCAACTATGATTATTATCATAGCGGTTGCATTTTTCATGATGCGGCTTTCACCAGGAAGCCCATTCGATAGTGAACGCGCCTTAGCCCCTGAAATCAGAGAGGCTTTAATGGCGCATTATGGCTATGATAAGCCTATATTTGAACAATTCATCAATTATTTAAAGGACTTAGGTCGTTTTGATTTGGGCCCAAGTCTTATTTATAAAGATCAGACAGTTGCCGAAATTATTGCTTCTGGCTTACCTGTTTCAATCACAATTGGCCTACTTGCATTATCATTTGCATTAATAATTGGCGTGCCAATGGGAATTTTGGCGGCATTAAACCAAAATAAATTCGCTGACTTTTCTATTATGAGTATTGCTATGGCTGGGATTTGTATTCCTGCATTGGTTACTGGCCCTTTATTATCCTTATTTTTCGGGGTTTATTTAGGGATATTACCAACCGCAGGGCTTGATTTGGGAAAAATGACTTTTGAAACCTTGGTCCTTCCAGTTGTCACTTTATCACTTGCACAAATTGCCATTATTTCAAGACTTGTAAGGGCAAGCACTATTGAAACCTTAAACACTAATTATATAAGAACCGCGCGCGCCAAAGGCTTACCCGAAACTAAAGTTATTATGGATCACGCATTAAAAGCCGCACTTCTTCCTTTGATTTCATATCTTGGACCCGCGTGCGCAGGTTTGATTACTGGCTCTATAGTCATTGAAACCGTGTTTCAGCTTCCAGGGGTTGGACGTAATTTTGTAACTTCGGCACTTCAACGTGATTATCCAGTTGTTATGGCAGTGGTTATTTTATATGCAGGGCTTATTATTTTATTAAATTTAATTGCCGATTTAATATATGGCCTTCTAGATCCAAAGGTGAATTATAATGATTAATTTACCAAATGAAAACGCAAAAATTCTTGAAAAATCGATTGGTATGGGCCGAAGTCTTTGGCAGGATGCACTAGCAAGATTATTGCGTAATAAAGCCGCAATGATTTCAATTTTTATTCTTTTATTCCTCGTGGTTGCGGCAATTTTTATTCCTTTTATTTGGCCGCATGATTATACATATATAAATATAAATAATGTTTATGGTGAACCAAGCCTTAGCCATCCATTTGGTTCAGATCCACAAGGCCGCGATAGTTTTGTCAGGCTTTTATATGGTTTAAGAATTTCGCTTGCAGTTGGCCTAGTTGCTTCTTTAGTATCACTAACAATTGGTGTGTTTTGGGGCGCAATAGCAGGTTATTTTGGCGGTAAAGTCGATGCAATAATGATGCGTATTGTTGATATTTTATACGCACTACCTTTTATTTTCTTTGTTATTATTCTTGTAGTTGCTTTTGGTCGCAATATTTATCTTATATTCGTAGCAATTGGTGCGGTCGAATGGCTTACTATGGCGCGGATTGTTCGTGGCCAAACACTTTCAATAAAGAAAAAAGAATATATTGAGGCCGCGAAAGCCGCAGGTCTTTCACAATTTGCGATTATTAAAAGCCATATTATTCCTAATTTATTAGGCCCAGTAATAGTTTATGTAACCCTTACAATTCCGGCAGTTATACTTACTGAAAGTTTCCTTTCATTCTTAGGCCTTGGCGTTCAAGAGCCTATGACATCGCTTGGAAACCTTATTTCAATTGGTGCAAAAGAAATGGAAATTGCACCTTGGTTATTATTATATCCTGCAGGGATTATGATGATAACTTTATTCTGTTTAAACTTTATTGGTGATGGCTTAAGAGATGCCATAGATCCAAAGGATAGATAATCATGACTAAGCTTAATTTCAAAAAAACTTTAGTTTGCATTTCGTCAATTGCTTTAATTGCGGTTGGTTTTAACGCATGTAGCCCTAAAAAAGATGATAATGGCACACGCATTCTTCATATTGGCAACCAAGGTGAGCCAATAAGTCTTGACCCGCATCAGGCTTCTGGTTCTTGGGAAAACCGTATTTTAAATGAATTATTCACTGGACTTACTGCGCATGATGCAAAAGGTGAAATTATCCCTGGCATGGCGAAAGATTGGACTACAAGCAGCGATGGCTTGGTATGGAAATTTAATTTACGTGAAGCTAAATGGTCTGATGGTGTTGCTGTAACGGCGAATGATTTTGTATATGCATGGCATAAATTATTCACTTCTTCGCCGCCTGCAAAATATGCTTCCCTTTTATATGTAGTTAAAAATTCTGAGGCTATTTATACTGGTAAAATCAAAGATGTGACACAACTTGGGATTAAAGCGATTGATGATAAAACCCTTGAAATCACTCTTAATCACCCTGCCCCTTATTTACCTGAATTATTATCGCATTATGTAACTTTCCCAATTCCTAAGCATTCAGTTGAGAAATTAGGTAAAAGCTGGGTAAAGCCTGAAAATATGGTTTCAAATGGTGCATTCACACTTTCTGAATGGGCACCAAATGATTATGTTCGAGTTGTAAAAAATCCGAATTTCTATGAAGCAAGTTCGGTGTGTCTTAATGAAATGTATTTCTATCCAACACAGGATGATAATGCCGCAGAGCGTCGTGTAAGAACCGGACATCTTGATGTGCAAACAAATTTTGCGGGTACACGCCTTGAAGAAATTAATCGCACACTTCCAGGATATGCAAGAATTCACCCCTATATAACTACAAATTATTTTATCTTTAATACTAAAAAAGCGCCATTCGATAATGAAAAAGTACGCGAAGCTTTATCACTTGCTTTAAATCGAGAATTTATTACCGATAAGATTTTACAAGGAGGTCAAATCCCGGCCTATAGCCTTGTTCCGCCTAATATTCATGGTTATAAATCTGGACAAGTTAATTCAGATTTTAAAGATATGCCGTATCCTGAAAGACTTGCTAAAGCCAAAAAGCTGCTTGAAGAAGCAGGTTTTGGGCCAAATAAACCGCTTGTATTCACTTTCTCTCATAGAAATACTGGTGATAACCCAAAAATCGCACCCGTTGTAAGGCAAAATTGGGCGGATATTGCACCATGGGTTCAACCATCAGTTTTAGGTAATGACGTGCAAATTCACTATGAAAAGCTAAGAAATGGCGATTATGAAGCCAGCGATATGGCTTGGAATGCGGATTATAATGATGCGCGTTCTTTCCTTTATAATTTCGAAACCGCAACGGGTGACATGAATTATTCTAAGTTTTCAGATGCAGAATTTGATAATCTGGTTAAACAATCTGATAATGCAAAAGATATAAATAAACGTGCAAGCCTTATGGCGAAAGCAGAGAAGATAATACTTGATAAAGATGCTCTTGCGCCTGTATTCTTCTATACAACGCGTAATCTTGTAAATCCAAGGATTACGGGCTGGGTTGATAATGTAAGTGATTATCACCGCGGAAGATATTTATGCACTATTGAAGCGCAAGCCGAAGATAAAGCGAAAAAATAGCTTTTTAAAACATAAAACCACCGGAAGTTCCAGTGGTTTTTTATTTTCAATAATATTTTACAAAAAGAAATTATTTAATTTCACTTCTATTGTTAATAATTTTACCAACAAAATTATAGGCAACCGCTTCTTCAGCACTCATCCAATAATCTCTATCAGTATCAGCAACTATACGTTCATAAGTTTGGCCAGTAGCGGCAGCAAAAATACGATTTAGTCTTTCCCGCATACGGATAATTTCTTTGGCTTGAATTTCAACGTCAGAAGCCATACCGCCAACACCACCGCGTGGTTCATGCAATAAAAAGCGAGTATTAGGTGTGCAATATCTATTTTCAACCGGAACAGCAGTATAGATTAATGCACCAGCAGATGCCGCCCAACCAGTTGCCAAAATATTAACCGGCGCAGAAACAAACTTAATCATATCATGAATCATATCACCAGATTCAACATGACCACCAGGCGATGAAATAATTAATAAGATTGGATCGTTACTTATGCCCGAAAGCGCAATCAAGCGTTCTACTACTCTTCTGGCTTGTTTATCATCAATACCGCCAGTTAATAGTATAGTTCTTGAATCTAATAGTGCTTTTTCAAGAAGGGCCAAAGATGACTCCTGTGTTTGAGTTTCCTCATCATCTAAACGAACCATTATTTTCTCCAAATACGTAAATAAATTTACTAATAACATTGTTTACAATATAGTGTATGTAATAGTCTTTGTATGTAATAGGAAGGTTAAAGTGCAATTAATCTACACATTATTTATGCATAAGATTTAATAAGCAAAAATTTCAAATATTTGCGAGTAAATTAATTATTTAATTAAAATTATAATTATTTAAAAATTTTTATATTTTCTAAATGATTTTCAGTTATAATTTTATATATAAAAATAAAAAAAATATTTTTCTTTAATATTGAGCAAGTGATGAAACTAGAAACTGAAACGATTCAAATAGATAATGATGCTCTTATTAATAATGTAGAGACTGACTTCTGGTCGGAATTTATAAACGCTAGATTAAAAAGCACTTTTGAACGCATAATTATTGCATGTTTTATATATGTAATTGCATTTATTCTGCAAATTAAGACTTTTATGCTGCCTTGGCTTGGTCTTACAATATTATTTCAAATATTGGACTCTATTTATGCAAAAAAGCTAATTGCCAATATTTCATCTATAAAAGATAGAAATAATTATAAATTTATGGCGACACTAAGCTCTGCCGCTATGTCACTAGTTATTATTATATTTTGGTTTAGCAATAATCATATTGCTCAGATTTTAATTCCTATATTAGTAGCAGGTGCATTATTTATAATCACTATGACTGCGAATAAAATCAAGAATCTTAGTCTTTATCTTAATTCACCATACATAATTATAGCATTAGCATGTTTTACTTATGAACTTATTACGCAAAGCCAGTTCCATCGTATCCATAGTTTTGCATTAATAATATCAACTTTAGCAATATTAATTGTGAATTATTTCACAAGCTCAAGAAGAGTAAATATTTCTCAAAATTATAAACAAGCTTTAATTCATGCCGAAGAAAAAAGGCTTGAAGCCGTTAAATCAAATGAGAATAAATCACATTTCTTGGCAACCATAAGCCATGAGCTTAGAACGCCTATGAATGCAATTTTAGGTTCTGCAACTCTTATCGGACAACAAAATAACGACCCAAAGACTAAAGAATTATTAGGCACAATGATTAATGCAAGCCAAGGCATGATAAGCCTTTTAAATGACTTGCTAGATTTATCAAAAATTGAAGCTGGAAAAATGGAATTTGAAGATTTGGTTTATTCGCCAGAACATCAAATTAAAAAATCTACTGAATTATTTACTGGGCCTTTAAGTTCAAAAAACCTTAAATTAGAAGTTGATATCCATGAAGCATTCCCAAAAGCAATTCATGGCGACCCAAATCGTGTTAGTCAGATTATCAATAATCTTTTGTCAAATGCCATAAAATTCACCGAAAAAGGCTCTATAATTGTTAAAGCAAATTGTGATGATAAATTTGTATATATTTCAGTTAAAGATAGCGGTATTGGATTAACTCCTGAGGGGATTTCAAGATTATTCAAGCCGTTTTCACAAGCGGAAGTTAGCACTTCTCGTCATCACGGCGGAACGGGTCTTGGCCTTTCAACTGCACATAATTTAGCGACACTTATGGGCGGCGATCTTGTGGTTGAATCTGAATATGGGCATGGCGCAACATTTACTCTAAGCCTTCCTAAAATAATTGCCGATGAATCAGAATTACCAAAAGAAGAATTAGATTTAGACAGTGTATCAACTATGGCTGATGGTGAGATTATTAGGGTCTTAGCCGCCGATGATAATGCATCTAATCGTTTCATTCTTAAAAGCTTCTTAGATTTAATTGGTGCTGAAACTACACTTGTTAATGATGGATTAGAAGCAGTTGAAGCCGCAAAAGGCAATGAATATGATATAATTCTTCTTGATGTTCGTATGCCTGCTTTAGATGGTTTAGGTGCGTGCCGTGAAATTCGTAAGCTTGGTGGAAATAATCAAAATGTGCCAATTATTATGGTTTCAGCTGATGCTGGTCCTACCCATGTAAAACTTGGCACAGCCGCAGGTGCAAATGGCTATATATCTAAACCTATATTAGCACCTACTTTATTTGCAGCATTAGAAGAACATTTAGGTTCATAGAAAACAAACATTGTCAAAATTGAGGCTAAAGTCATTATTTTACAATAAATATTGCAAAATATGTCATAAAACAGCAATAATGACTTGCTCTTCAAACTTTAAGGCATTAACGGGCATATATGGCGAAGACTTCTACCTATCTTGACTTTGAAAAGCCAATTGCCGAGCTTGAAAAGAAAATTGACGAATTGCTTGCGGCGGCTTCTAATGGCACTGGCGCAAATGTCAAAGACGAAATTACCAAATTACGTGAAAAATCTAATAAAGCATTGGCGGATTTATATGCCAATCTTGACCCTTGGAAAAAAGCAAAAATTGCTAGACATCCAGATAGACCACATTTCAAAGACTATATTGACGGCTTCATAACTGATTTCGTTCCATTAGCAGGTGATAGAAATTTTGCCGATGATAAAGCAATCCAAGGCGGAATGGGCTTTTTCAAAAAGCAAGCTTGTGTAATTATTGGTCATGAAAAAGGCAAAACAACAGAAGAGCGTTTAAAGCATAATTTCGGTATGGCGCGCCCTGAAGGCTATCGTAAAGCAATTCGCCTTATGGATTTAGCCGAAAAATTCAACCTTCCTGTTATAAGCCTTGTGGATACCGAAGGTGCTTACCCTGGCCTTGACGCAGAAGAGCGTGGACAAGGTGAAGCAATTGCGCGTTCGACTGAAAGATGCCTTACCCTAGGTGTGCCAATGATTTCTATTATTACTGGCTCTGGTGGTTCGGGTGGCGCGGTTGCAATTGCGGCGGCAAACTACGTGATGATGCTTGAAAATTCAATCTATTCCGTGATTTCTCCAGAAGGTGCGGCTTCAATTCTTTATAGATCCCAAGATAGAGCAAAAGACGCGGCAATTGGTATGCGTATTACCGCTCAGGATTTATTGGGACTTGGTGTAATTGATGAAATTATTAAAGAACCTGTTGGCGGCGCACATAGACATTCGGCAACGGTTGTAATGGCGGCAAGCAAAGCAATTGAAAAAGCACTTAAAAGCTTTGAAGGTAAAACTTCCGAAGAAATCAAAGCGCAAAGACGTGATAGATTCCTTGCAATCGGAAGAAATCTATAAGCCTTTTTCTAAAATTTTAATTGTTTCAATAACGCCATTAATTTCAATTAGTGGCGTTTTTTCAAGCCGTAAGCATTCAAAAATATTTTGATAGATTATATTATAATTTCCAATTTCATTTTCAATTTCAATTGGCGGATTATCATCAATGTAAAGCTTGCCTTTTTTTCTATCAATTCCGAAGCCAATATAATTTGGGCTTAGGCCATTTAACATATCGGTTTCTTGGCTATCCAAACCGTATTTTATATAGCTTGCTTTAGTTCCGTGAATAATAAAGCGTGGCCCCTCACCCCTTACCATCATACTTGCTTGTAAAACGGCTTTAGTTTGCCCAAAATCAAGAAATGTGTGAAACCAATCAATGGCAGGAGAATTTTCGCGCGTTTTAGCAGAATTAATATTTATTTCCCGTGGCGTTCCGAATAATTGCAAAACTTGATCCACCAAATGTGAGCCTAAATCATACCAAAGACCTGCACCCATTTCAGCGCTTTCACGCCATCTGTTTCTGACAATTGGACGATATCTATCAAAGTGCGACTCAAAATATAGAATTTCGCCAAAAACATTTTCTTTTATGAGTTTTTGAATTGTAAGAAAATCTGCATCAAATCTTCGGTTATGAAATACAAATATTTTTTTATTTTGTTTCTCGGCAATTTCCTTTAATTCGACTGCCTCAATGGAAGTTATTGTAAATGGCTTATCAACAATAATATTTTTATTATTCAATAGACATTTTTTTGCCAAATCAAAATGCGTATTATTTGGTGTTGCAATCACAACAAGTTCTATATCTTTATTATTTAATAATTCATCATGGCTTGATTGCAAATAGTTATGATTATGTGGACTCGAGCTTGAGATAGATATAATTTCAAAATTTTCATTTGCTTCAATTAAAGGAATGTGAAAAACCTTATTGGCATAGCCATATCCAAATATACCAGTCTTAATTTTTTCCATTATTTTTTAGTATAAACTTCTAATTTTTCAATTAAATCTTTGGGCGGTCTTTGCGGATTTCCAAACATATCAATCATAACAGCAGTTATATCTGCTGTTGTTATGACTTCCTCATCACGCATAATCCATTGTTTTATATTAAGTTTTGCACCACTTATAGAATGAAAATTGCTATTAATAATTAAATTATTATCAATTCTTGCGGCTTTTTTAAAATCAATATCGGCTTTAATAACTGCAAAAGCCAGAGGCTTTTCACGTTGTTGCAATTCTGTATGGATAATTCCAGCGCATCTTAGGAAATCTGTTCTGCCGCGTTCAAAATATCTAAGATAATTCGCATGATAAACTATGCCCGACATATCAGTATCTTCATAATAAATACGGATAGGAAGCCTATGAATTTTATCAATAACTATACCCGAAGAAGCGATATTACTCATCATCATTACCATCAAATAAATTATTTAGTTTTGGCGCTTTAAGCCCGAATAATTCATAAGCTTTACCCGCCGCCACGCGCCCTCTTGGTGTGCGCATAATATAACCTTGTTGAAGCAAATAAGGCTCTATGACGTCTTCAACACCATCTTTGGCTTCTGATAATGCCGCCGCCAAGGTTTCAACCCCAACAGGGCCACCGCCATAAGTTTCCACTAGCGACTTTAAATACCTCCTATCGAGCATATCAAGACCATCAGGGTCAATATCAAGTCTAGTTAAGGCATGTTCGGCAATTTTCTTATCAAGTGCAGAGCCAGAAGCGTCGGCAAAATCGCGTACACGCCTTAGTAATCTCATGGCAATACGTGGTGTACCGCGTGAACGTTTAGCTATTTCAATTGCGCCATCTTCGGTAAGATCTACACCTAATTTACCCGCTGCGCGTTTAATAACAAATGTTAATTCCTGCGTATTGTAAAAATCAAGCCGTGAAACAATCCCAAACCTATCACGTAATGGCGTTGATAACAGACCAGAGCGAGTAGTTGCCCCAATAAGCGTGAATGGTGATAAATCAATTTTGATTGAGCGTGCTGATGGGCCTTCTCCAATCATAATATCAAGCGCATAATCTTCCATTGCAGGGTATAAAACTTCTTCAACCACCGCAGGAAGCCTGTGAATTTCATCAATAAATAAAACATCATTTGGCTCAAGATTTGTAAGTAGCGCCGCCAAATCCCCTGCTTTACCAATAACTGGCCCAGATGTTGATTTAAAGCCAACACCAAGTTCACGTGCAACAATTTGTGCGAGCGTAGTTTTACCAAGCCCAGGAGGCCCAAATAATAATAAATGATCAAGCGCATCTTTGCGCCCTTTTGCGGCTTTGACAAAAATTTCAAGATTTGATTTTAAATCTTTTTGACCAACAAATTCAGCAAATCCCGAAGGCCGAAGCGCTCTATC
>CAYUCW010000017.1:20713-31079 GCA_964443435.1 uncultured Caulobacteraceae bacterium
TTCCTTAAGGGCCGCCTTTACCAATTCGCCTAATTCTGGATCTTTGTCAAAGGTTTGGAATGCTTCGGCGACTGCATTCATTGCTTCGGCATTATTTATACCTAAATTCTGAAGCGCCGAAATTGCATTATTCCTTAGACTCATATCGGTTAGACTATCACGCCTTAATTCTTCACTTGCCATATTATCCATTGGCGGTGTGTAGCTTGAGCCAACATGACCAGACATTAGTGTAAGCGGCATCTGCCTTCCCTTTAGCTCGGTCACAATGCGCTGTGCAAGTTTTGGCCCAACCCCAGAAGCGCGACCCATAGAGGTTTTATCACCGGTTTCAATGGCTTGAATAATCTGATTTGGCGGCAAGACATCAAGAATCGCAAGCGCAACCCTTGCCCCGACCCCAGTAACATCTTGCAGGCGCATAAACCAAGACCGCTCAAGATCAGAAGTAAAGCCATAAAGTTTTAAAGCATCTTCACGAACATAAGTTTCGGTAAAAACATGAATTGCCTCACCAATTCTAAGACGCGATAAAGTATTTGCCATTAAAAAAACAAGATAACCAACGCCATTCACTTCGATAATGGCTCTATCTTCATAAATGCCAGCTATAATACCTTTTAAAGAACCTATCATCTTAGCCCCACTTTTTTAAATTTGCGATTTTACGCATAGATGAATGACAAATAGCCGCCGCCAATGCATCCGCAGAATCAGATTTTAAATTAGTGGCATTTGGCAATAAACGTTTCACCATAAAGCTTATTTGTTCTTTATCCGCAGTTCCAGTGCCAACTACCGCTTTTTTTATTTGGCGCGTTGCATATTCTGAAACTGGTAAAAAATTTTGTGCAAGTATTGCCATTGCCGCACCGCGCGCATGCCCTAATAATAATGAAGTCTTAGCTGAATTTGCAAAAAATGTCTCTTCAATTGCCGCTTCATCAGGCTTATAAATATCTATAATACTTGAAAGCTCAGTTGCAAGAAAACCAAGCCGTGCCGCAAGTTCCATTTTTGTATCTGGATTTATAATACCATGCGCTGCCCATGATATTTTATTTTGGCATAAATCAATAATGCCCCAGCCAGTATGTTGCAAACCAGGGTCAATACCGATTATTCTTATTTTTTTTAAATCCATGTTTTGAATATACCCAAAAACATGAACAAATCAAGAACTTAAATTTTAAAGAATGTTATTTTCCGCGAACTAAGTTTTCGTATGAAGTCACCATGTCTTCGCATACATTTGATGGCTTATACATAATTCCGGCAATTTCACGAACCGGAGTCACTTCCGCGGCAGATCCAGTAGTAAAACATTCCGTGAAATTACCAAGTTCTTCAGGCATAATCTTACGCTCTATAACTTCATAACCTTTTTCACGGGCAATTTTTATAACTGTTTGGCGCGTGATACCATTTAAAAAGCAATCAGGTGTTGGCGTATGAATTGCGCCATCTTGAACAAAGAAAATATTTGCACTAGTAGCTTCGGCAACCTGACCACGATAATCAAGCATAAGCGCATCAGCATAGCCTTCATCTTCGGCCGCATGTTTTGACAATGTACAAATCATATAAAGCCCAGCCGCTTTTGCGTCATATGGCGCAGTCGCTGGATCTGGCCTACGCCATTTTGCACGGCCCATTCTTATGCCAGTCATTTTATCAGAATAATAATTACCCCAATCCCAAACCGCAATCGCTGTATGAATTGTGTTTAGCTGAGCCGAAACACCCATCATTTCAGAGCCACGCCACATAAAGGCACGGACATAGGCATTTTCAAGACCATTTTTGGCAAGTGCCGCATATTTCGCTTCTTCAAGCTGCTCAGCATTAACAGAAGGTTTAACCCCAAGAATGTTTGCAGATTTTAATAAACGCTCAGTATGGCGTTTACCTTCGAAAATTGTGCCATTATAACTACGCTCACCTTCAAAGACGCATGAACCATAATGCAAAGCATGCGATAAGACGTGTATTTTGGCATCGCGCCAAGGAACAAACTCACCATTCATCCATATCCAGCCATCACGGTCATCAAAAGGTACAAAAGTCATTTTTCAAGCCTATTTAAGATTTTTAAAGTCATTAAAATAAAATCAGTTTTCCTATTGAACTCTTTAGGTTAAAGTCGCAATATTATTTGAACTTAATATAGTATAAAATGGCAGTAATTAACCCCTTTAACTACACAACACCTGATACAGAAAGCTATTCTAGGCTTTTTTTACGGCAAGAAGAGCTGCAATACGGCATTGCCGCGCTTTTTGAAGCCGTTGCAAAGCTTAAATCAATTGCTTATGATGAATGTATCAAGCTTGGATATTCTTGGGCGGATGTCACCCTTATTATTGCCCTTGGTGCAAAACCCGACACAGTTTTAAATCTTGCTACCCGACTTTCAGTAACCAAACAAGCACTTACAAAAACTATTCGCAATCTTGAAGAATTACAAATTATAGCGCGAAAGCTTGATAATAGGGATAAAAGACGTAATCACTTATCACTTACTAAAAAAGGAATTGAAGCCAATAATTCCATAAGTAAGATTATGCGAAGCTCACTTGCAAAGGCTTATAGAATGGCTGGCGCTGAGGCGGTATTTGGCTCTGACCAAGTTTTATGGTCCATAATTAGGGGCGATGCGCCAAAATCAGGTGAAAATAGTTTAAATTCGGTATTCGAAAATATAAATAAGGGTAGAAATAATGATAAATAAGAATTCTCATCTTTTAATAGTAGATGATGACGATAGAATTCGTGAATTATTAAATCGTTATTTAAAATCACATGGTTATTCAATAACAAGCGCAAAAGACGCTGCCGAAGCCCGCAAGCTTATTGATATGATAGAATTTGATTTATTGATTCTTGATATAATGATGCCTGGAGAAGACGGTGTTTCACTCACCAAAGCCATAAGGGCGGAGCGTGAAACCCCGATTCTTTTACTTACCGCACGCGGTGAAGCGAATGATAGAATTATTGGGCTTTCTGCTGGCGCCGATGATTATTTACCAAAGCCATTTGAGCCAGAAGAATTAGCTTTACGCGTTAATAATATTCTTAAACGCACCAAAGCCGTTCCTATAATGGAAAAGCTTAAGTTTGGTGCATCGGTTTATGATTCTGAGCGTGAAGAATTAAAAAGAGATGGCAGTCTTGTAAAACTTACAGAAGCCGAAAAATCATTAATGCGAGAATTAACCGCAAGAATTGGATCAACTATTACGCGTGAGGAATTAGCTAGAAAAGCGGGTGTTGCCGCCGATAGATCTATTGATGTGCAAGTAACAAGACTTAGAAGAAAGCTTGAGCCCGATGCAAAAGAGCCGCAATATTTACAAACTATTCGTGGGCAAGGCTATAGGCTTAATCCCGATTTATAAATCACACTAATGAATAGATTTTACAGTCATTTTCTTCAGAAAAATTAAGATTTATTTGATCTGAGTTTAAGCTATATTGCGTTACCCTTTTGTCTAATTTACTTTTCTTTTTAACAATTACTTTTTTCGATAATAACATATTCAGTGTTAAATAGAAGGCAGTATTACTATTTGAGTTTTGATAGAATAATTCTTGTGAAGACAGTTCCCCCCTCATCAAAGCAAATATTATTTGCGCTTCACAAGTAAAAACACGAATATTATGTTTTACTTGTACACTGTTCAAGTGCTCTATTGTTTCTGTATCTAAAGTTCCCATTACTCTGCTGAATTCCCCATATTACAACATTAAAACGAATTTTGATAATTTATACTCATAGCATAATATAATTTACAACAATAATCGCATACTAAATATGTATGCAATATGAATACACTTAAACAATATACTAAATTAGTAGTTGTATTTTTTGAATACAAATTATAAAAAGTTCAAAGATAATAAATTTTTTATTTTGATAATAATTATTTATATTTATATTTATGGAAATTTTTTAAAAGTATTGGCTTTTTTATTGAATTACTCTTGCGAATTACTTTCAAGGTGGACTTATTCTCTCTTTTATTAAAAACATTGACTGGGTTAAAGTAGGCATAATTTTATTCTGCGCTGCCTTTTGGTTTATTGTTTATTTAGTTTTTAAAAAGCTTTTTTAGATCAAATGATTTTATGATTTCCTGACTAGTCTCCTAAATAAACTTGTCGGGCTTATATGTAATAATAATCATTTTTTATTACATATAATCGGGTAATGGGGTGAGCTAGTCACTCACCTCATTATTTTAAATTCTCTTAATTGGGGAATAAATTAAATTAAATTAACTTATAATGCGAAAAAAGATTGACGGAATACAAGTTACGGATAATCTATATATAGTATGTAATAGTTTGATATTATTTATTCTATTTACAAGCTATATATAAACTTGCTGCTAGAAGTTTGAAAATTTTGTTAATTTGATTAGTAAAATTTTAATAAATTTTTAGCTAGTATCAAAAATTCTTGACTAGTCTCCTAGTAAAATTCTTGTCGAGCTACTTATGAAATAAATATGTTTTGTCTCCATATTTATTTGTATGAGAACAGATGATGAGGTGGGATATTTCCCACCTCATTTTTTTATAGCCTTCAAAACAAAAGCCCCTTTCCATAATTAAAAATTAATATAGATTATAATTATGCGCGTTTTTATAAATTTAAGTAAATATACACCAAGAGGGCTATTTGCGCGTTCTTTACTTATTATAGTTTTGCCAATTGCATTAATGCAAATCCTTATTACTTATATATTTTTTGATATTCATTGGTCACAAGTTTCCAAAGCACTTTCAGAAACTACCGCAGGTGACATAGCTTATGTCACACATTCATATATAAAAAATCCTGAAAAATTTGAAGAATTAAAACAAAGCGCCGAAGCAGATTTAAGATTATCAATTGCATTCAAGCCAAATGAAAAACTGCCGCAAACAAATAGATTTGCCACTATAAAAGCTTATGATAGATCTATTGATAGGGCTTTATCAGTATTCCTTAAGCATCCATATTGGTTTGATACTACACGATATAAAGAATATATTGAAATCCGCGTAGAAGTTAATGGCGGAATTTTACGCTTTCTTGCATTTAGAAACCGTGTTTTTTCAAGTACTGGCGAAATATTTTTGCTTTGGGTTGTTGGTACGTCAGTATTGCTAACCATTGTAGCGGTTCTTTTTATACGCAATCAAGTAAGACCAATGGAACGCCTCGCCGATGCCGCAGAAAGATTTGGTAGAGGCGAAAGCGTTGAACTACGCCCACAAGGATCAAGGGAAGTTAGACGTGCTGCACTTGCCTTCTTAGATATGCGCTCACGAATTACCCGTCATATAGAACAAAGAACAAATATCCTTGCCGGTGTAAGCCATGATTTAAGAACGCCATTAACAAGACTTAAGCTTGAATTAGCTATGCTTCCAAAATCAATTGATACGAATGCCGCACGTGATGACATAAAGCAAATGGAAGAAATGCTGGAAGAATATTTAATATTTGCACGCGGGCAGTGGAATGAAGAATCCGAATCAATTCTTTTAAATGAAATCGCTTTTAATTGCTTTGAAGACGCCAAAAGAAATAATAAAAATATAAGCATAACAGGCCAAGAAATTCCATTAAATTCAATAGGCAGGTCAAGTTCTTTAAGCCGCTGCATTATGAATTTAATACAAAATGGTTTGTCTTATGGCACTAATGTAAACATTATTTGCGCGAATGATAAATATTCTAATTTTATCCATATTGACGATGATGGCCCAGGGATTGCCCCTGAAAATTATGAAACGGCATTAAGCCCTTTTTCTCGCTTAGATAATGCACGTAATCAAAACAAAAAAGGTGTAGGCCTTGGGCTTTCGATTGCCCGCGATATTGCAAGAACCCATGGCGGAGAAATTAATCTATCCCAAAGCCCGATAGGCGGCCTTAGAGTAACATTAAGAATCCCTAAGTCGGAATAGATTATTTACCTAGTTCTTTTGAACGTTTAACTGCCGCTTCAGCAGTTCGCTTCATAAGATTAACAAGCGCATTGCCGCCCATTAAAACATCGAGTGCCGCCGCAGTCGCGCCCCCAGGGCTTGTTACTTCTGCACGAAGTTCAAGCGGACTATTTTTAGAACCCTTAAGCAAAGCCGCAGAACCAATAATTGTTTGCCTAGCTATTTTCTGTGCCATTTCTTCCGAAAGCCCTTCAGAAATACCAGCCGCCGTCAAAGCATCAACAAAATGGAAAACATAAGCAGGGCCACAACCAGAAACCGAAGTCACGCCATCAATTTGCTTTTCATTATCAAGTTTCAAAACCATGCCAAGTGGCGATAATAAATTTTCAATATTTTTTATCGAGTTTTCACTTAGGTTTTCACTTGTAATATATGCGGTTACGCCTTCCCCAATTTGCCCTGGGGTATTTGGCATTGTGCGACAAATATTGCTTGCGCCGGTCATTTCTTTGATTTTATCAACACTTATGCCGGCCATAATTGAAATCAATAAAGTATCAGGACCTAGCATTTTTGGAAGACTTGAAGAACAAACTTGGGCAAAAGTTTGCGGTTTAACCGCGACCAATAATATATCAAAGCTTGAATATTCTTCTGGATTAATTTTAAAGCCTTTAATAATTGCCATATTACGTGCATCATCACTTAAATATGGATCAAAAATGCTTATTTCATATTCATTCTTTGCAAGACCACCAATAATTGCTTGCCCCATGCGGCCAAAGCCCAATACCCCAATTGATATAGTCATTAAGCCTCACCAGCAGTTTCAAATAATGCCGCTTGCGCAGCCTGTTCAGGTGTTTTTCCTGCCCAAAGCATAAAATTGAAAGCAGGATAGAATTTCTCACAGGCTTCAACACCTGCAGCCATAATTGCGGCAATTTCCGCAGGCTCTGGATCATTTCTAGCAATTAAAGAAATTGTATAACGCCATAAAATATTATCTTCAGCGGTATTAATTTCAAAATGGCCAATCCATAAAGCTTCGTTTAATAGGCAAATTAATGCGGCAACATCAGCGCGTTTATTTTGCGGCACTTTTTGTTCAAAAATATAAGCAAATCCGAAAGATGACTTATCTTCACGAACCGAAATATGTCCATGCAGCTCTGTATAGGAAATAGAAGCCGAAAAATGAATTTCATTATCAACTCTCTCAAAAGGGCGACTTTCTGAAACTAAAACAGCCTCAGCACTATCCAAAGATTCGGCGATTTCAAAAAATTCTTCTTCTAACATTTCGTACCTGCAACCATTAGAATCAATGGCTATAATAATTATACTGTGTTTAGTTTGCACAAATAAGCAAGATTTAAGCCAAGATTTACTATGCTTTTTTCTGTGATTTATTTGCGGCTTTACCGCTTTCATTAGATAGTGCGTCAATCTTTGCTTCTAATGCCGCAATCCTATCTAAGGCCGCGTCATATTCATCGCGGCGTACAAGATCCATATCTATAATTATACGTTCTAATTGTGAATTCCAGAAAGTGCGAGCTTCTTCGCCCACGCCCTGTGCTACTCCTGCGGCACTTGAAGCAAGTTTCGCAAGGTCATCGAATAAAGGGTGTTTTGTTTGCATAATTCATCTATGACACAATTTAAAGAAAATTTCTATAAAATTTGGCAATAAATGCAAACATTTATGTTAAGGCATTATTTAAATTTAGTTTTTTCTTAGATTAAATTATAATTGATTAAGAATAATATATTGCCAAAACCAAAGAGCTAAATTATTAGTCTTATATGTTTAACCTTGCGATACCTTTCCCCGACATAAGCCCATTTGCGTTAGAGTTCCCTGCTTTTATTGCTTTTGGCAATGAAATTGGCCCAATAGGAATAAGATGGTATGCACTTGGCTATATTGTTGGAATAATTATTGCTTGGAATATATTACTAAAGCTAAGCAAATGTCCTAAAGCATGGGGTACTGAGAACGCGCCTTTTAATGCTGAAAATATTGATGATTTTATTTTTTACGCAACTATTGGAATTATAATAGGTGGGCGTTTAGGATATGTATTTTTATACGCCCCTGAAATGCTTCAGACACCCGGATCAATTCTAAAGACTTGGGAAGGCGGCATGAGTTTTCATGGTGGCATATTGGGCGTTACAATTGCAACGATTTTGGTTGCTTTAAATAAAAAACTTAGCCTTCTAAGTCTTGCCGATGGTGTTGCCCTTGCTTCACCTTTAGGGATTGGCTTAGTAAGGGTAACTAATTTCATAAATCAAGAATTATATGGCCGCCCAACCGATGTCCCTTGGGCATTTATATTTAAAACCGACCCTTATGGATTACCGCGCCACCCAAGCCAATTATACGAAGCGTTTTTTGAAGGCTTTTTACTTTTTGCAATACTTTATATTTTGGTTAGAAAATTCAATTCTCTTACTAAAAAAGGCCTAACAGCGGGCGTATTTTTAACGATTTACGCAATCGCAAGAATTACAATTGAAAACTTTAGAGAGCCAGATAATATTGCCCAAGTTAGCGAATTTATAACGCGCGGCATGGCTTATTCTTTGCCTATACTTTTGCTTGGTTTATATTTAATCTTCAATAGCCTAAAAAATCGCAAACCATCATGAGTATAATGACTTTAGAAGAAAGCATTAAGAATACTATTTTCAGCTCTGGCCCGATTGGTATTGATGTTTTCATGAGCATTGCGCTTTATGACAATAAGCGCGGATATTATACTTCTTCGGGCGCAATAGGCAAAGATAAAGACTTTATAACCGCACCCGAAGTTTCGCAAATGTTTGGCGAAATGATTGCCAATTGGGTTTTATCAGTTTGGTTTGCCCTAGAGCAGCCGAAAAAAATCCGCCTTATTGAACTTGGCCCTGGGCGCGGCACATTAATGCGCGATATTTTAAGAACCCTTAGTAAATTTCGTAAAGATACTTGCGAAATCGAAGCAATATTGGTTGAAATCAATCCAATTTTGCAAAAAGCCCAAGCCGAATTACTTAAAGATTATAATATTTCGCATAAATCATCTTTACCCGAACTTACGCAAAGTGATTTGTCTACAGTAATAATTGCCAATGAATTTATGGACTGCTTCCCTATCAAGCAATTTGTAAAGACCGAAGATGGCTGGCATGAAAAATTAATTGGAATTTTAGACGGCAATTTAAATTATGGACTTGGCCCAAAAACGAATGCACCTCTTTATGCCGAAGAAGCCGATAAAGTCGGGACCATTCGTGAAATCTGCCCACCTCTTGAAGCCTTTATTATTTCACTTCAAGAATTATTAAAACCAAATAAAGGCCAAGCCTTATTAATTGATTATGGAAGTTTTAATGGCGAAAGCGGCGATAGTTTCCAAGCAATACATAAGCATATAAAATCAAATCCACTTGAAAATATCGGAACTTCGGATTTAACCGCCCATGTTGATTTTCGGCATATTGTAAATATTGCCAATAGCATAAGCCTAGATTTTGAAGGCCCATCAAACCAAACCGAAATCCTTACACTTCTTGGAATTCATGATAGAGCCAAGAAATTGAAACTTGCCAATCCTGATAGGGCTGAACAAATTGACAAAGATCTAGATAGATTAATTGGCAAAGATCAAATGGGTGAATTATTTAAAGCAATAGTTTTAAAATCAGGGACTTTATAAATGGCAAATCTAAAGCCATTCAAGGCAAAAAATCTTGAAATTACAGGCATAAAACATGGCTTTTTTGGACGTGAGGGCGGTGTTTCTGAAGGAATATACCAAGGCCTAAATTGCGGCTTTGGTTCAAATGATGTGCCAAGCAATGTTAAAAAGAATCGTAGCTTTGTTGCCGAATATATGGGTATTACCCGTGAAAACCTACTTAATCCTTATCAGATTCATTCAAATATTGCAGGATTTATTGACACACCTTTCAAAAAAGACGGCCCAAGACTTGATGCTTTTGTGACTAATAATAAAGATATTGCGATTGCTATTCTTACTGCTGACTGTGCCCCTATTCTTTTTGGTGACAATATAAATGGGGTAATTGGCGCGGCGCATGCAGGATGGAAAGGCGCGTTTACAGGCGTAATTGAAAACACAATAAAGCTTATGCTTGAAAAAGGCGCAAAGCTTAACAATATTTCGGCGGCAATTGGCCCATGCATTGAACAATGCTCATACGAAGTATCACAAGAATATTATGACAATTTCATAGAGCAAAGCCTTGATAATTCAGGATTTTTTGCGCCAAGAATTCACAATGACGAATTAATCGAAGGTAAGTTTCTTTTCAATTTAAAAGAATATTGCCAAAACCGTCTATTAAAATCTGGCATAGAAAATATTGAAACTTTGCCTAATGACACTTGCGCCGAAGAAGA
>CAYUCW010000017.1:31179-37754 GCA_964443435.1 uncultured Caulobacteraceae bacterium
TAAGCCCTTGCAAAAACTCTATTAAAAAGGTCAAATTTCTTTTTATGTTTTTGAATATGATTGTTTCTATCTTGTATTATGGTTTCTAAAACCTCTTCCCATTCTGGTTTCATAGTACGGCCGACAAATGAATAAAACGGGCTTTGGGCTTCTTCACCAATAATTGCGGTTTCAATAACTTTATTAAGACCCTTTAGATAAAACATGCTATGGCGTTTTGAATTATAAAAATGTAACGCCTCTTGCCATCTTTTAAAAAGCAATTCTAAGATAAAGAGATAATTTGGCTTATTTATATTTCGCGCCAAAATATCATAAGCGGCGGTTCCCGCTTCATAAAAATTATCAAAGATTTTTGGGTCAGTTATATATATCAAGAAATTTGAATAAGTTAAATGGCGATTCCAATTTTGACAAAGCGCAATTATCGCCCCTTCAATAAAATATGGATCTTGTTTTAAATTTAAATATTGCTCTACAAGACTTATGTTTTCAGAAGTCGGCCGTGCCGCAAGCGATAAAACTTGTACTAAATAATGAATATCATCATTTTCACTTGGATTCCTTAGACGCGCTTTAACTTCTTTTATCTCCGCAAAAGATAATTTGCCGCCATATTTAAGCCTATCCATCGCTTCAATAAGATTTACATAATTTCTTTTTATCATAAAATACCCAATATTTGCCTCTATATAGCGAAAACAAGTTGAATTTTTCTAAAGATTTTAAAAAGAGTCATAAATAGTTCAAATTCGCAGCCCTTTTGCCTTGAAATATTCGCTCTAAACTTTTACTGGGACACTATAAATAGGTATTTCTATTGGTGGGGCGAACAATGAAACTAATTTCTGGCAACTCAAATGGCGTTTTGGCACAAAAGATAGCAAACTATCTGGATTTGCCGCTTTGCAAAACCACCGTTAAAAGATTTGCCGATAATGAGATCTTCGTAACAATTGATGAAAATGTTCGTGGTGAGGATGTTTTTGTAATCCAATCGACTTCTGCCCCTGCCAATGACCATTTAATGGAATTACTTATTTGTATTGATGCATTAAAGCGCGCATCGGCGCGTCGCATTACCGCGGTACTCCCTTATTTTGGTTATGCAAGACAAGATAGAAAAACTGGTGGAAGAACCCCAATCTCTGCAAAACTTGTTGCCAATATGATTACTGCCGCTGGCGCTAACCGCGTCTTAACAATGGAACTTCACGCGGGGCAAATTCAGGGCTTTTTTGATATTCCAACCGATAATCTATTTGTTACCCCAGTAGTTGAAGACGATATAAGAACAAATTATAAGCTTGAAAACCTTATGATTGTTTCACCTGACGTTGGTGGTGTGGTTCGTGCGCGTTCACTTGCAAATCGCCTTGGCGCTTTACTTGCAATCGTTGATAAACGCCGTGAAAAACCGGGCGAATCCGAAGTTATGAATATTATTGGTGATGTTACTGGCAAAGATTGTATTCTTTTTGACGATATCGTCGATAGCGCGGGAACACTTTGTAATGCTGCCGGTGCAATTATGGCAAAAGGTGCAAACTCGGTTTCCGCTTATGTTGCACATGGCGTATTATCAGGTGCGGCATTTGATAGAGTTACCGCTTCGGCCCTTAAAGAGCTTGTAGTGACGGATTCAATTTTCCACCATGATAGAGAAATTCCAAACAAAGTTCGCCAAGTAGAAGTTGCCCCACTTATTGGTGAGGCAATCCGTCGTATTGCGAATGAAGAAAGCGTTTCTAAGCTTTTTGATTAATTCGGCTTTTTGAATAAAATAGTCATTCTATCGCTTTCGCCGATTTCCTTATATTTTGTGGTATCAAATGCAGGGTTTGCAGGTTGACCACCTGGTGCAGTGCGCGAAACAGGCGGTAAAGTCCAAACCCCAAATGGATGATCCGTATTATCTTTTGGATTGGCATTTATTTCAGATTTACCAACCAATTGAAAACCTGCTTTTTGCGCCAAAGCAATAACATAATCTTCACGTACATAGCCATTTGAACCTTTTGGATCTTGCGGTTTATCGGTTTTTGCGCGATGCTCTACTATTCCTAAATAGCCACCTGGTTTTAATACAGCATAGAAATCAGCGAATGCTTTATCTTCAAAGCCCCCGCCCATCCAATTATGGACATTTCTAAAGGATAATACTTTATCAACACTTGATGGCGGCGCAAGTTCAGGTGAGCCATTACCAAAATAAGTAACACTAACTTTGCCATAAACATCGGGTTTATCCGCAAATTTTGCTTTATAATTATTTATGCTTTGCACAAGACGCTCACTTGGTGCAGGTGAATAAGCAAGTGCGCCAATATATTCCCCACCGCCAGTTTTAAGATATGGCGCAATAATAGAAGTGTACCAACCACCAGAAGGCCATATTTCAATCACTTTATCGCTTGGTTTAACGCCAAAAAACCCAAGTGTTTCTTTAGGGTGGCGAAATACATCACGGTGGGCATCTATACGTAGGCTTGAATTAATCGCATCATTTAGTGCACGCTCATAGCTTTGAGTTTGCGCCAATAACACAGGATCGGCGGCGGTTTCGGTGACTTTTATTGCTTCATTATTTGCGCATGATACAAAAGTTAAAGCACCTGTTAAAATTAAGGAGCATGAAATAAGGGATTTAGGTATAGTTTTCATTTTAATAACTCCTTGAAAATCTGATTATTAATTAGTCATATTACTATGTGTATTTTCAAACTTATGCAATTAAATTCAAATTAATAATGATAAAAAAATATTTACAGCTTTCCTATAGTATTTAGTATTTTCTTACTTAAAACGTTTCTAAATGTCACTTTCAAATCAATTTAAAAATAAATTCACTCGCCCTGATCTTGTTCCTGAATTATGGGAGTCATATAAAAAAGGATTTTCACTAAACCTTTTAAGAACTGAATTTATTGCCGCGCTTACTATCGCCATTGTTGCCTTCCCTATAAGCATGGCAATTGCCATTGCATCAAATGCCAGTCCGTTTAATGGCCTGATAACTGCGGTAATTGGTGGATTTATTGTTTCTTTATTAAGCGGATCAAAGTTTCAAATTGGTGGGCCAACTGCGGCTTTTGCAATTGTGGTTGCTACGATTATTGCTAAATATACTTATGAAGGGCTTTTGCTTGCGTCGATTATGGCAGGGATTATTTTATTTTTCGCTGCTATTTTTAATTTTGGCCGCATAATGAAATATGTCCCCGAAACCATAGTAAAAGGCTTTACTTCGGGTATTGCGATTACAATTTTACTTACACAAATTGGTGCATTTTTTGGAATAAGTTTAGAAACAAACCCAATAAGCGTATTTGATAAATTAATTGCCTATGGACAGAATATAAATAGTCTTAATCCCAATACTTTGGCTTTATCGCTTGGCTGTATTGCTTTGATTGTGATTGTAAAAAAGTTTAAACCAAATTGGCCAAATTTTCTTATTGCCATTATATTAATTACTATAATTGCGGTGGCCTTTAATATTAATACCATAAGCATCGAAGACAAATATGGGAAAATGTCTATTACAGATCTTAAGCCCTATAGTTTTGACTTAAGCATTCCTCATCTTATTCATTTAATAATCCCTGCCGTAACCATTGCATTTTTGGCAGGGGTCGAAAGTCTTTTATCGGCAAGCGCGGCCGGCGCAATGACCAATAGTGATTTCAAACCTAATGCCGAATTATTGGCGCAAGGATTTGGAAATATTGCCACTGGCTTTTTTGGTGGCTTGCCGGTTGCCGGCGCAATTTCAAGAACCGCAACCAATATTAATGCGGGCGGAAAAACACCATTATCGGGAATGCTACATGCGATTATTCTTTTATTTATAATTATAGTTGCAGGCACTTATACAGGACTTATTCCGCTTTGTGCCCTTGCCGCGCTTTTGATTTTTATAATGTGGAAAATGGCGGATTTAAAATCACTTGTCGCTTTTTTAAATACTATAGACATTAAAGAAAGAATTGTACTTTTAAGCGTTTTTTTCCTAACAATTTTTACGGATATAACCATCGCAGTAATTGTCGGAATGTTGCTTAATTACTTACTTATGTTAAGCTTAAGAACCAAAAATATGTAGTTAATTTTACAAATGGGGTTTGATTTATGGCAAAAAAGAAAACTTGGACCGAAAAACGCGACCTTTCAAAAGAGCCTCATATAACTATTCTCGGAAAGTCTTTTTCAGGTGTTCCTGCTGGAAGCAAATTACTTATATCTTCACCCCAAGAAATTGATGCATTTATAAAAACCCTCCCAAAAGGTAAACAAGTTTCACCTCAAGAAATGCGCAAAGCCTTAGCCGAAATCCATAAAACCGATGCCACCTGCCCTGTATCAACTGGAATATTTCTAAGAATAGTTGCCGAAGCGGCAATCGAAGAATATAGAAATGGCGCACCGATAAATAGTATCACTCCATTTTGGCAAGTTATTCCTTCAGATTCAGCGACCGCAAAAAAACTTAATATCGGAAGCGATGAATTACAAACTCTTATAGAAATTTATGAAAACGCTTAATTATCTAAATTGCATTTTTAAGAGTTTGAATTGCATCTATAATTTTTTGCTTAATTTCTTCATTGATGATTTCAGATTTTTCAAAGTCGAAATTTTCTTGAAACTTAGGTACAGAAACTTTTGCCAAAAGCTTCATTCCATAATGTGGTGCGCCCGCTTCAATTATACCAAGCACGCCCATTCCTCCTCTTCCGCCTGGTGAAGCCGCCATAATTATAATCGGCTTATCTTGATATACTTTTTGATTAATCCGAGATATCCAGTCAAATAGGTTTTTATAAACCGCCGTAAATGCGCTATTATGTTCGGCAAATGAAATTATTATTGCATCGGAATCGCCAATTTTTTTGTAAAAATCTTGCGCTTGTTGCGGGATACCATTTTCTTGTTCGCGGTCTTGGCGATAAAACGGCATTTCATAATCAATCAGATCAAGTAATTCAATTTCACTATTTGGCAAAACTTCTTTTATAAGTGTACCCGTATATTGCAATAAAAGCTTATTTATCGAATTTTTATGATTAGTTGCGGCAAAACTTAGAATTTTCATTTTTAAAGCCCTTTAAAGTGTCTTTATTAAATTGATACATAATTTAATTTAAAGCTAGTGGTAAAATATACAATACACATGTTTCTATTGC
Organism: uncultured Caulobacteraceae bacterium; assembly: GCA_964443435.1. GTDB lineage: Bacteria > Pseudomonadota > Alphaproteobacteria > Caulobacterales > Aquidulcibacteraceae > Pseudaquidulcibacter. Next base: position 36,366 of record CAYUCW010000017.1, read on the forward strand.
GTTTTACAATCCTTTAAGCTATGTCGCGTGCTTCCGATTTGCGGACCATTTCTTGCGATGCGGAATTTTAAGCTATTTAGTTTGAATTTCCTAGGAGTTTGGTTCGTTTTTATAAATTTCAATTAGGAGTTAGGTCAATGACCGGTATCGTAATTAATGTAGAAGTCCGTGAAGGAACTGGCACAGGTAGCGCGCGTGCAGTTCGTCGCGAAGGTAAAGTTCCAGGTATCCTTTATGGTGGTAAACTAGAGCCAGTAGCAATTAAAGCAAAACAAAATGAGCTTTTAAAAGCAATCCGTTCTGGTAAATTCATGGCTCACATGGTTGAGCTTGACCATAATGGTGAGCGTCAAGCAGTTATCCCTAAAGCTGTTCAGTGGGATGTTGTTACTGATATGCCGGTTCACTTTGACCTTTACCGCGTTGACGCTGAATCAATCGTAACTGTTGAAGTTCCTGTTCACTTTAAAAACCAAGAAACTTGTACTGGTCTTAAACGTGGCGGCGTTCTTAATGTTGTTAAGCACACAGTTGCACTTGACGTGCCGGCTGGCCTTATCCCAGAAGAATTAGTGATTGACCTTGCGGGTCTTGACCTTGGTCACGTAATTCACATCTCTGCAGTTAGACTTCCTGAAGGCGCGCGCCCTCACATTCGTGACCGCGACTTCACAATCGCAACCGTTGCTTCACGCGGCGGCGCGGCTGAAGACCAAGTAGAAGCATAAATTCTTCTTAATAAGAAATTCAAAGGCTTTGGGAAACCAAAGCCTTTTTTTATATGAAAATTAAAGTGACAAAATTTTGTCTATGTCTTATCAAAAATAGATAGCAAAGAAAAAAATTCATGTATTTAATAGTCGGTCTTGGTAATCCCACAAAGCAATATGAAAATAATCGCCATAATATTGGTTTTATGGCGGTTGATGAAATTGCGCGTGAATATAATTTCGGGGCGGAGAAATCAAAGCTTCAGGGGCTTTACCGCGAAGGCGCTATAAATAATGAAAAATGCCTTATCCTTAAGCCGCAAACCTATATGAATGAATCGGGGCGCTCAGTCGGCGGTTTTGCAACTTTTTTTAAAATCCATCCAAAAAATATTATTGTTTTATTTGATGAGATCGAGCTTGAGCCCGGTCGATGCCGTGTAAAAATTGGCGGCGGCAATGCAGGTCATAATGGACTTAAGTCTATATCTGGGCAATTAGGATCTGAATATAAAAAAATCCGCATGGGTATTGGCCACCCTGGCAAAGAAAAAGTAACTTCGCATGTGCTTGGTGATTTTTCGTCCACTGATTGGGAATGGGTTGAAAACTTAAATCGGGCAATCGCCAAGCATTTTGGCCTTGTACTTGAATCCAAATACGATAGCTTTCAGACCGA
>CAYUCW010000018.1:0-37647 GCA_964443435.1 uncultured Caulobacteraceae bacterium
GGCTTTTTTAGTTTATAGAGTTTGTAATTGAATATGAGTGTATATACCAAAACGCGATTATATATCTTTTTGACAATTGAGTTTAACGAAATTGGCATGTTTATAAAATTATTTTATATATACAAATTATAAAACTCAAAATCATAATAATTTAGCCTGTAGTAGTTGCAATATGTTTGCAAAGGTTTAATTTGTCTCATTGTTAAATAGGGTTTATCCAAGGTTTATAATTATGTTGAAACTATATTCGTTTACACAATCCTCGGCATCTTATCGTGTAAGAATTGTTTTAGCTTTGAAAGGAGTAGAGGTAGAGATTATACCAATATCTTTGATTGATAATATCCATCTAACAACAGAATATAAAGCAATAAACCCACAGCAGAGAGTGCCATTCTTGGTAGACGGTGAAACTAATATTGCACAGTCCTTAGCAATAATTGATTATCTTGAAGAAATGTATCCTAACCCAAGTATATACCCTGAAAATATGGGCGAACGTGCAAAGTGCCGTGCATTTGCACATGTAATAGCATCAGATATTTTTCCGTTACAGAATCTTGGTTTGCGTCGTAAATTAACTAATGATTTTGGCCTTGATGAAATAGGGCAAGCAGAGTGGTGCGCATACTGGATTTCTAAAGGTTTTACAGCGTTAGAAGCCGAATTAGAAGCGCAAAATAAAAGTGTAATAAATACAGGTTTCTTATTTGGTGATTATCCAACATTAGCCGATATCTGCCTAGTTCCACAAATGCGTAATGCAAGGCGTTATGGTGTTGAGCTTGCAAAGTTTCCTAGACTAGTTGAATATGATGCAAAGGCGGCGGCACACTTAGCTTTTAAGGTTTCAGCGCCAGAAATGCAGGGTTTTAAATGAAGCTTTTACTAGACGAATATCTACCATACAGATTATCAATCGCATCTAACAAAGTTTCAGCCTTAGTGGCAAAGGCGTATCAATCGCGGTTTGGGCTTTCTATACCTTCATGGCGGGTGCTAGCAATATTAAATGAAAAATCTAATTTAAGCCAGTTAGAAGTCACAAATTTTACCGCCATGGATAAAGTTTCTGTATCTCGCGCCGTAGCAGCACTTTTAGAGCGCGGACTTATTAAGAGAGAACTAGTGAAAGATGATAAAAGGGTTCATTCACTATCTCTAAGTAATGATGGGCAAGCGATTGTTGATGAAATTATTCCCATTGCTAAAGATATTGAAAAGCAATTAATTCTGGCAATCGGTGAAGATGTCGCAAAAAGCTTATTTGAAACTTTACGCGCAATTGAGGGTGCTGTTGACATTGTAAAATAAATTAGTTGCAAATGAAACTAATTTGAGTTATCTTTGTAAAAGGAGATAATTATGGCAGATCTGTTTGATAACCCGCTTAAAACTGATGGTTTTGAATTTATAGAATTCACAGGGCCAAACCCAGAAGAAATTCTTAAGAAACTAACTGGCTTAGGTTTCGTAATAGCAGGTAAGCACCGTACAAAGAATGTTCTTCGCCTAAAACAAGGCGATATAAATTTTATCCTAAATATGGAAACAGAGGGGCAAGCTAAAGCATTTGGTGATTTACACGGCCAAAGTGCTAATGCCATGGCTTTTCGCGTTAAAGATGCCGCTTATGCATTGATAGAAGCCGCTAAGCGTGGTGCTGAAATTATTGAGCGAAAAAAAGGTCCATTTGAGCTAGATATTCCATGTATTCGCGGAATTGGTGGCTCTTTCATATATCTAGTAGACAGATATGGCGATAAATCAATTTATGAAATTGATTTTGAACCTTTTGAAGGTGCGGAACAAGATGAAGCCATGAATAATCTAGGTTTTACTTATTTGGATCATTTAACTCATAATGTCTATAAAGGCGAAATGGAAAAATGGGCCAAATTCTATCAAAGCGTCTTTAACTTCCGTGAAATAAGGTATTTTGATATTGAAGGGAAAGTTTCGGGCTTAACTTCTAAAGCTATGACTTCGCCTTGCGGAAAAATCCGAATTCCTATTAATGAAAGTAAGGGCGTCGAAGGTAAATTAGATCAAATCGCTGAATATCTACAAAAATATAATGGTGAGGGCATACAACATATTGCCCTTGGAAGTAATGATTTATATAAATCAGTTGATGGATTAAGGGCTAAAGGCATAGAGCTTCAGGATACAATTGAAACCTATTTTGACTTAATCGATAAACGCCTTCCTGGTCATGGTGAAAATATAGAAGAGCTGAGAAAGCGACGAATTTTGATTGATGGCGCGCCTTCCGAAGGCCAAGGGCTGTTATTGCAAATATTTTCGACTGAAATGCTTGGTCCAATTTTCTTTGAATTTATTCAGCGCAAAGGGAATGAAGGCTTTGGAGAAGGCAATTTCCGCGCTCTATTTGAATCTATTGAGTTAGACCAAATTAGGCGCGGTGTATTAGCGGACACTCAATATGATAGAGCTTAAAAAAATTCATCACGTTGCATATCGTTGTAAAGATACTAAAACTACAGTTGAGTTTTATAAAAAAACTTTGAATATGGATTTCATCTTAGCAATTTCAGAAGATAATGTGCCTTCAACCGGTGAATATGATCCATATATGCATGTTTTTCTTGATGCTGGCGCTGGAAATGTTTTGGCATTTTTTGAATTACCTCTACAGCCCGAAATGGGAAAAGACCCTAATTCTCCGGAATGGGTTCAGCATATTGCTTTTGAATTAGCAGGTTTAGACGAATTGGCGGCTGCCAAATCCCATATAGAAAGCCTTGGGATTGCGGTAATTGGCCCCACCAATCACGGCATTTTCCATTCGATTTATTTCTTTGATCCTAATGGGCATCGTCTTGAATTGGCTGCAAATTGCGGAACGCCTGAGCAAATGGCAGAACTAAACCGACTTGCGCCATTAATGCTTGAAGAATGGGTTAAAACTCGCAAAGTGCCAAGTCACGCGGCGTGGCTGCATAATTAATATAAAGATTTTCTTTATGGTCATTCAATTGATAGTTTTAAAATGAATAAATACAAACTAGCGTATTAATAATTAATTCTAGAGTGATAAAAATATTAAAATAATTTAGGTAAAATTTATGAAACTTGCATCTTTAAAATCTGGTCGTGATGGCAAATTAGTTGTTGTTAGTTCTGACCTAAATTATTACACTGAAGCTGGTCTAATTGCACCGACATTGCAAGCGGCTATAGACAATTGGGAATATTGCGAACCTGAATTACGTGCTCTCGCCATAGGCCTTGAACATGGTTCTGTTCCCAAAGAACGCTTTCACGAACGCGAGGCGGCATCGCCATTACCGCGTGCCTATCAATGGGCGGATGGTTCGGCATATGTTAATCATGTTAAACTTGTAAGAGAGGCTCGAGGAGTAGAAATGCCTCCAGAATTTTGGACTGACCCCTTAATGTATCAGGGTGGTTCCGACGCATTTTTACCACCTCGCGGTGATATTCCATTAGCCGATGAGGTTTATGGCTGCGATCTTGAAGGGGAAATCGCAATTATAACTGATGACGTGCCGATGGGCGTAGATGCCAAAACTGCACTTTCACATATTAAACTTATAATGCTTTGTAATGATGTAAGTCTTCGCAGCCTTATCCCATCAGAACTTGCAAAAGGTTTTGGCTTTTTCCATTCAAAACCTGCGAGCGCATTTTCGCCTGTGGCAGTAACACCAGATAGTTTGGGCGATAAATATAAAGACGGGAAAGTCTTCTTCCCTTTAATGGTTGATATTGATGGTAAACCATTCGGTAGAGCCGAAGCAGGTGAACAAATGATTTTTGATTTTGGGCAATTAATCGCCCATGCCGCTAGAACGCGTAATTTGTGCGCGGGAACTATAATTGGTTCTGGGACGGTTTCAAATTTAGATCCCGATGGTAAGCCAGGAAGGCCAATTGCGCAGGGCGGTAAAGGCTATTCTTGTATAGCAGAAGTACAAGTGGTTGAAAAAATCCTTCATGGCGAAATAAAAACACCATATTTAAAATTTGGCCAAAGCATTCGTATTTGGGCAGAAGATGAAAAGGGCCATACAATTTTTGGTACTATTGAGCAAAAAGTGGTTGAGAGAAAAGCATATTCATAGCTGTCCAAGACGCTTTAATGTAAAACCTCTATTCTTACTATCTCATTTAAAAATAGGCGTCCATATTATGGACGCCATTATTATTAAAATGAAATTCTTTCTTAATTCTATTTTATAGCTGTAACTTCTGGAACTGGTATCATAAGCTCACTACCTTGTTTTGGATCTTTTGTTGAATCTTGGTCAATATAGCCAGTATAAACACCCTTATTAATTTTAGGACCGCCCCTGACTTCTGCGTCACCAATAATTTGAGCAGTGCCTGAAATTTCTGCGCCTCTTTCAAATTCACCAATACCCAAAAATGTGGTGCGAATTATGGCTTTGTCTTTTACTATTACATTATTATCAATAATACTCATGGCACCAATTATGGCTTCACCAGAAATAGTTCCACTACGGACGATTGCATGATCTTCAATGCGTGCTTTGTCTTTGACAGTGCCGCCCAAAACGCGTGCATAAGGTCCAACATAGACGGAGGCATCAACTTTTGCACCATTGGCAACCCAGCCGCCACCATTGGGGTGGTGTTTACCGTCCGTGCCAAGTTTAAATCCTGGCTCAAAACCTTGCGGCATTGCCCCTTTTATATCAAGATTCCAAGGATAGCGATAAATTGAATAATAGGCCTGATCCCATTGAATTTTTTGATGGCTTGATGGCGTGCCAACCACTACCATATAGATTTCTTTATCGCCGGCCTCGAGGCTAAATTCTAATTCACCTTCGGCGCCACCCATTAATGGGCTAAAGCGAGAATTATTCTGATTATCAATGGCGACTATGCCCCAACGCCAATCTGATGATGGGGGCGGCAAGCTAATTGGGTCATTGGTAAAGCCAGGTAATGCGGAATTAGCCGAGTTTTTCTGAACTATACCGCGAAAGTTTATTTTAATTTTCTTGGCTTTAGCATCAGGAATTAATCTAACCACATTATAGCCCCAACGTTGCGGCGCCCAGTATGAAGGCACAGCAAAGCTTCGCCTTTCTAAGTCAATTGGTACAAGTTGAGTGACTCTTAAGGCGCGTTGACCAGTTCTATTATCATATGAACCATAATTTGCGCGATATACCGGCCCTTGATCATTGCCATTATTATCAACATAATCCCAGCCAATATTGCGCATTGCCCATTCGCCAAACTCATCATTTAAATCATCTATAGTCCATTTATTATTGCGCATAAGGACAATAAATGGATCTTCATCGGCATTGCCGTTTTGCTCTGGCTTTAAAGCATTTGCCCAAATATCATTGACCATTGCATAGCCATACTTATCTTTAATAAATTCTAGGAATTGCCAATTGCAATAACGATCCCTTGTAGAGCCATAGTATAAGTGTGGGAAATTGACCAATAATTCAGAACAATGTACATTTTTACGGTGTTCTGGCAATTGATGCGTCATCCAATTGGCGTGGCTTTCCCATAACCACCCAGTATATTTGCTTTCACGAAAACTGCGTGTTGATCCCTGTAAAGCGTGAGTAAATTCATGCGCTAAGCCCCAATGGTCTTTGAGTGAAATAGGTGCAAGCCATACTCCCATATCTCTATCTCCCGTTGGGCCAGCATATAGACCAGAACCAGGATTAACATTAATATTTGCCTTGCGTTTATCCGAAGTGTCACAATAGGGTTCTGGGAATTTTAAATCGGAAATAAAATATTTCCACACCATTTCAAGAAATTGTCCTGCGCTGACGGCGTCTTCCATATTTACATCGCCAGTTTTCCAGCGAAATGCAAAATGTTCAGTTTCATATTGTACAGGTTTTTCTTCGGGCTCACCTGAAACCAAGCTCCAATTGCCAGTTTTACAGGTTTCTAATGCGGAGGCAGGACCTGCGAAGCTTAATAATGCAAGCAAAGAAATCGCCGATTTTAACAGAATACGCATATTTATTCTTTCAAATTAGAAGGTGTAGCGGTGAAAAGAAGCACGCCAAATATCATGCCTGTTGAACGGCCTTCATGCGGCTTTAACTTGACGAGTATTGAAGATTTTCCTTTGGTGAATTCTTCGGGAACTGGATAGGTTTCGTCGAAAAATTCCCCTGGTTTTGGTGACTTGTGAGAGACGCTAGTAAGTTTCACGCCATCTATCAATATATCAAAGTCGCGTTTATCATCACCCCAATAAGTCGCCTGCATAATTAGTGGTCCGGATTTAGTGCTCATTTTAAATGACATAAAGCCACCAGAGCGAGCATCACGACCATTTCGTCCGCGATACGTACCAGGCCATGAAACATCAGATTCAAGATTATGATCACGCTCTGCCTGCATTTCACCAAGATGCATTATATCAACAGATCTTGCGGCAAGGTCTCTTTGTCTTGCTTGCTCGGCAATGAATGCGGCTTTTTCCACTTTCCAGTCGGCCTCGTTAAAGGCTTTTAGATATACAGCACTACGACGCTCCCATTGGCTATAGAAGGGAGTGAATGTTAATTCACCTGGGCGGCCTATACCAATTGTTTTGTATTGTGCTTTTCCTGCGTCTTTGGCGACGAAGCCTTTAAGTAAATTATTACCAACCAAGGCTGGATCTGCTGATTTGTATTCTTCATCAACTGAACCAAGATCTGCAGCCAATACGAGAGGGCCACGCAAGATAGAAACTAATCCAGGGTTATCAGTTGTCGCTTCAATTCGTAGTTCTAAAGGCAAAGAAAGTGTGATTATTTCATCGCCTTTCCAAATGCGGTTTATAATAAGATAGCCACCATCACGCTTGGCTTGCACGGGGTTTCCATTAAGATTTACTATCGCATTTTTTGCCCAATGAGGAATTCGTAGGGCTAAGTTAAATCGAGTGGGACGACGTGCCGCACTCAAGCTAAGTTTAATTCTGCCATCATATGGATAGCCTGTTTCAAGTTTGAAACTTAGGCCTTTTGTGGCCCATCTTGCGGTAGAAGGAATGTATAAATTTACAAATAAAGTATTTGCATTCTTCCAATAAATTGACTCAGCGTGTTTGGCGTGGCTTTCCATGCCTGTGCCATGGCAGCATGTCCAATTATCGACAGGATCCGAATAACCACGCGCTGCCCCTGTGAAAAGCGGCGTCATATAGCTAAACATGCCGGTCTTAGGGTTTTGCTGTGCCAATACATGGTTTATATGTGCGCGCTCGAAATAATCAAAATAAGTCGCTTCAGGCTTCCAGCTAAAGAGATTTCTTGACATTTTCATCATATTATATGTGGCGCAATGCTCACATGTTGCTTCGGTAATATGTTTAGAAATTGTATCAGGGGCAAAGAAATATTCGCGGTCGCCATTTCCGCCAATTACATAAGAATGGTGTTTGGTAACTCTATCATAAAAAAACCTTGTAGCAATTTGATAATCTTCTTTGCCAGTCAATTCATAAAGTCGCGCAAGTCCCAAAACCTTAGGAATAGTGGTGTTAGAATGTATATTTGCTAATTTATCTTGGCTGGCGATAAGCGGATCAAGTACTTTATTATGATAAAGTCTCTCTGAAAGTATAAGCCACCGCTTGTCTTTGGTTATAGCATAAAGCTCGGCAAAGCTTTCATTAAGTCCGCCATATTCACAATCAAGCACTTTTTGTGTTTGTACTTTATCAAGATGAGAAAAGACATTCTCTATATAATGACCAAGACGCACAGCAATATTTATGGCCTTATCAAGTCCGCATAATCTTTGAATATCAAATAGACCAGTATAAAGCTTGTGCCAATTATAAAGTGGTACCCAGCAACCATTAAGATCAAAGCCAGCAGAATTGATTTCACCCTTTATGATTTCAGGGAATATTTCTTTGCCATCAACAATTGTGCCGTCCTTACGTTTGCGAGTAAAGCCCGCAACATAACCATCACCTTGGGCATCCTGAATTAAACTAAGTTCAGAAATAATATAAGCGGCACGCTCTTTATAAATAGGGTCTTTGGTTTGCGCATACATTAATGCAATTGCAGACAAATAATGTCCAAGACTATGACCTGCTATAGTATCGCCTTCCCAACCACCATATCTTTCGGCCTTTGGCTTAAGACCTGCACCTTTTCTATAATTGTGTAAGAAGCGATCCGGCTCAAGTGTCTTTAAATATTTATGATTTACATCAAGAGCAGTTTTAAAAGGCGAAGGAAGAAGTCTAACATCTGATAAAGGTAAAGAACTAGCCCTGCGCGGTAAGGCATCTAAAGCAATTGAGTTTTTAGGCAAAAGACTAATGCAGGCCAAAGCTGCAGATGTTCCCAAAAGATCGCGCCTATTTCCTGTAAATTCTTTCAATTCTATGCTCCATAATAATAATATTTGTATACTATATATATTATATGCAAATTTACAATAATATTTTACAAATGCAATGCGCTCTATTTTTAAATAGTTTTCCACAAAAAATGCTGTTGAACTTATATATTAAATCAAATTTGTCAGCTTTATAATTAATTACGTGCTTATATGTATTATATAAGGCTATAAATCCCTGAAAAGTAGTTTAAAGTTGCAAGGTATGTGTTTCGAATGTGATATTTATGTGGCATTCTTACAACTTTTTATGACTAAGTGTAAAAAAAGTGTAAAAGTACGACGTATATCGTATAATATATTTGACTGCCTGCGGTTTCCATGTATAAATTATACAGACATATATATATGACTATGCTTGTGGTCGTATTTAGATGGGGGATGTTAAAATGATTAAATTAAAAAGTACTAAATCAAGATTGTTAACCGCAACTGGTTTGATGGTTGCTATGATGTGCTCGCCAGTTTTGGCACAAGATAAATCTAAGGCTGACAGTGCGAATGAAACCGCTGAAAACGAAGCTTCAAGTGTTGTTATTGTAAAGGGTTTCCGTAAAAGTCTTGCAACAGCAGCTGACAAAAAGCGTAAAGCCGCGCAAATTACTGATAGAATTGAAGCGGAAGACGTAGGTAAGCTTCCTGATAACAATGTTGTTGAAGCTTTGGCTCACGTTACTGGTATTCAAATTACTCGTGAACGTGGTGAAGGTGGTAGTGTGCTTATTCGCGGTCAATCCGATATTCAGACTACAATTAATGGCAATGTTGCAAACTCAGGTGTTGGTCGTTCAGCAAGTCTAAATGATATTTCAGCAGAGCTTATTAAATCTATTACTGTATATAAAACTCGTACTGCAGATCAAGTTGAAGGTGGTATAGCAGGCACGGTAAATGTTGAATTACGTCGTCCCCTTGATATGAAGAAAGGCTGGACTCTTGCAGGCAGCGTGCGCAAAGTATTTGGCAGCATTGGCGAAACTGAAAGTCCATATTTCAGTGCTTTAGCATCAAGACGCTTTGACACTGCGCGTGGAGAAATGGGCTTTTTGGTAAACGTTTCTTATATGGAAAACAATTATAACGAGATGTGGTTGGACAGTGAGACCCCTGCTAGATTCTGGGATGTTCAATTGGCTAGCATACCTGTAGCTAGGCGTGATGACACATTTGGTGTATATAGAGCTCAGTATGGTAAGGAAAGCGGCAAGGTTCGCCGTCCAGCTATAAACGCTTCTTATCAATGGCGCGTTAATGATAATCTTGATTTCTTATTAGAAGGTTCAAGTCTTAAATCTAAAGAATCGCGTATGCTTGATACGCTTAATGTGCGCGTGAAAGATGGTCCGCAAGTTTTATCAAATCTCGTTTATCAACCTGATGGACAAACTCTTAAATCATTTACACTTACAGATCCGAATCTTACTGATACAAACATTTTGCCAATGGGGCCTTTTGCTAGAGATGATAGATTAGAAAACGTTAATAATCGCATTAATTTTGTAGCGCATTGGCAAAAAGATAAACTTGATATTAATGCAAATGTATACAAAGATACAAATAGATCAGACATGAATTGGTACCAACAAGTATTAAGGCTTGATGGGCTAAGTTCTGTAAATGTTGATTTGAATTCTAGTAAAGTACCTACAGGTGGGCCATATTTTGAGTTTATTGGTACTAATCTTGGTGATGTTAGTAAGTATACGGTTAATGAAATCGAAAATGGTAAAAGCTATGAAGATAGTGAAGAAACTGTCTTTCAAATCGATCTAAATTATACATTGAGTGAAGACAAATTATTACGTAGTATAAAAGTTGGTGGTCGTTATGCCGATCGTGATGTGCAGCGTGCCTATGGTTATCGTTACGCACGTTTCACTGGTGCAAGAACGGTTCATTTGACCGACTTCCCAGGCGGACGTGATTATGCAACTATTAATGTAGAAGTACCAGGCTTCACTTCTCCATCTTGGTATCGTTTATCACGCGATAGCTATCGTGATAATTTTGATGCAATTCGTGCCTATGCCGTGGCTAACCAATCTGGTGGTGGTGGCTCTGGTAGTTGGGCCGATCCTGATGTTAAATCGGAGCAATTGACAAGCACATTCTCATCTAACGAAAAGAATAAAGCGGTTTATGCACAAGTGAATTATGGTTTTGATTTAGGTCAATACCCGGTTGATGGCATTATTGGCGTTCGCTCAGTAACAACCGAAGGCACAAGTACAACTTCAAACTTTAATGCGGTTTTAAATACTTTCCCTACAGTAGTTCGAAAAGGTAGCGGAACGGATGTAATGCCGAATGCGAACGCAGTAATCCACTTTACTAAGAAGTTACAATTGCGTCTTGCTTATACCCTTAATATTGAGCGTCCAAGCTTCCAAGATTCATCATCTTTCGTGTTCTATGATACTAATTGTAAATGCGGTTGGGGTGGAAATCCAGAATTGAAACCAAATGAAGAAACAAATTATGATGCTTCGCTTGAATATTATTTCGGTCGTGGCGGCGTAGTTTCTTTTGCGGCTTATCTGAAAAAGCCTGATGGTTTCATAGCTTGGGGTGCTGATAATATATCTTATGATGATGATCAGAATCCAGCAACACCTAATTTAACCTATCGTATTGATAGACCACAAAATCAGGGCCCTGGTGAATATCAAGGTTATGAGTTTAATGCTTCAGGTTTCTTTGACTTCCTTCCTGGCGCATGGAAAAATCTTGGTGGGCAATTTAATATGACTTATAACGCAAAAGGCATTATTAAATATAAATATCTTGTTGAAGATCCAGATGAATTCCCAGGAAAATATGACGCACCATTTAATTCAAAGCTTACTTATAATTTGGCTTTATATTATGAAACTTCAAAAATTAGTGCACGTGTGGCTTATAACTATCGTGACCCGTATCGCCATGGTCGTGATTATGCAACACCGCAATATTCACGCTGGACAAATGCAACGTCTCGTTTAGATGCGGCATTTAACTATACACCTAATAAGCATGTAACTTTCAGTATTGAAGGAACTAATTTGTTAGAAGACCAAAATAAGGTAGTTTATGGTAAGGAAAATCTCTTGCCTCAAGGTGTTCGCGTTCCTTCAAGAACCGTACAGGTAAGTTCAAGATTCCGCTTCTAAAAATTGGAATAAATAATTATGATAAAGCCCACTATTTTATAGTGGGCTTTTTATATTAGATACTAAGAAACTATCTTATTTCAACCTTGTAGAAATAGATTGGTAGTTAGCCGCCCTTGATTAGGGTCTGGGCTAAAAGCAAAATCATCAGGTATATGCGCAGAATGTAGTATATTTGCCGGATAAATTAGTACACGATTAAAAAGACCTTCAAAGAAACCAATTTGTTCAAATTTTTGGGTAGTTCCGCTAATGTATTTTGGATCTGGAATGCCATTAGTTTCCAAATCTGTAATTATAGATTTTTCATATATTGCTTTATTTTCAGGGTCTATTTTTTCAATCCCAGTAGCTTTATGTCGGTAAAACCCAGTACCGCCTTGTGGAATTGGGCTAAGAAAATGTAGCAAAGCAAATCTTAAAGGCGTCGGAAAGTCAAAATGTGGCAAGCGAACTAATGGATGGGTCTGTTCAGGGCGTATTGTAATTAGTGAAAATGCTGCCTGAGTAATCTTGAAAAAATTAACATTATAAACTTCCTGAACAATTGGTGCGGCCAAACCTCTAAGCGCTTCGACATAGCCGCTTTCATCGGCAATACGAGAGCTTAAATTTCGGCGTATACCAGGATAGCTATTAGTTTGCACTGGTGCGAAAGGCTGCGACGCGGCCAATTCTATTAAATTATTTGCATTGTCTAAGGCGCTATCAATAACAATCACCTTTTGCTTTTCTTGTCCTATTGTATGTATTTCAAAATTCATAATTATCAAAATTTGATTAGTGATGGTGAGGCACAAGATTTAGCAATAAAATCCTCATGTTTTGGCATAATACTAAACCTACCTTTAGTGCCCTCAAGTACTTTTTCCATTCGCCATTGAAACTCTTGTTCCGGCATACGGTTCACCGCAGGATGATATGATTTCGGTATTAATCCTTGTCCGGCAAGTACAGCAAACCAACTTGAATCACGGAACATTTCTTCATCTTTTACGAGGCTAAGGTTATGATGCGCAAAACTGTCTAACCTAAATTGCAGGCTTTCTGGAATATCCATATTGCGGCAATAGTTCCAAAACGGACTATCATTGCGCTCTGTAATCTTATAATGGGCAATTAGAAAATCTTTGATATTATTATATTCATCAAGTAATTCACGATTAAAACTTTTACGCAAATAATCGGATATTCCTTCATTTGGAAAATATTTTAATAATCTAAAAATTCCGACGTGAACAAGATAAATAGAAGTAGATTCAAGCGGCTCAAGAAAACCACTTGCAAGTCCTAGTGCGACGACATTTTTATTCCACATGCTACGGCGATGACCAGTAACGAATTTAATAACTCTCGGCTCTGCTAATGCTTTACCATCAAGATTCGACATTAATTTCTCTATTGCGCGATCTTCGCTTAGATATTCATTGCAGAAAACATATCCATTGCCTGTTCTATGTTGCAAAGGTATGCGCCATTGCCAGCCAGCTTCACAGGCTGTTGAAATAGTATATGGCGTAGCGGGGCCAATTTTTTCGCAAGGCACGGCAATTGCACGATTACATGGTAACCAATGGCTCCAATCATCATAGCCACTCTTTAATGTTTCTTCAATTAATAGACCTCTAAAGCCAGAACAATCAATAAAGAGATCGCCACTTATTACTTTACCATTTTCTAGACAAACGGAAGTAACATCACCATTTTCTGGATTTTGGTTTACACTAGTTATGCGGCCTTCTGTGCGAACTACACCTTGTTTCTCACTTAATTTGCGTAAATATCGCGCATAAAGGCTTGCGTCAAAGTGAAATGCATAATTTACAGCTGGAACATTTGGATTAATTTCTTTGGTTCGCCCAAATCGGCCTTCACGTGCGGCAAGTGTTTGTGGGTTAAAAAGCCCGAAATCACTCGAGCCACCAGACTTGAGGTAACGAAGCCAGAAATGAGTGAAATTAATACCGTTCATATCAATGCCATAGCTTCCGAAAGGATGGAAATACTTGCTCCCTAACGCCGACCATTCATTAAACTGTATTCCTAGTTTAAAGGTGGCATTGGTTTCTTTCATAAAGGTGTTTTCATCTATCCCTAATGCTTCATTGAATAATAGCATTGATGGTACAGTCGCTTCACCGACACCAACCGTGCCAATATCATCAGATTCGACCAGCTCAATTGTATAAGCTGGTCCAAGAATTTTAGAGAATGCGGCCGCCGCCATCCAGCCAGCAGTACCACCACCCACAACCACTATTTTGCGAATTCCTGCTGTATTCATAACTGTTCCATTTCACGCTTTACTTATGACATATATTGATATTTATGCCATAGGTGTCAATCTTGTCAATCAAATTGTATATTATATAAAATATCAGAAAGACTATGGTTAATCTTAATAATTTTTATTTTCTACAATCCGAAGCTGCGTTCAATGGCGATGCGGTATTTGCTCTTTTTACCTTGTTAGGTGATAAGACTTGCCATTCCAAGACACCAAATGCTGCATAAGATTTATTATCGGTTGACGCATCCAATACTGCACGGACGCAACGTGTTTTTATAGTTTTGAAAATAGCTTTAGAATATTCGCCTGACAAAGTCGTATAAGGCTTTATTGGTTTAACAGGCGTCCATTCTTTTTCATTCCAGTATTCTAAATGCCATGCTTTAGGCACGGAAACACCGACGCCAGAACCAGTTGGCTGATCTCCCCAGAAGAAAATATTAGATTCGCTTAGTGTAACTGGTTTATCCCATTGATATTGTATCCAACCTTTAGGGCTATCATTGCGACCATTCCAATTCCCCCACATATCAGGTGGGAGCGGCGCACCAGGTATTTTTTCGTCATTCAAACTTCTCAGGCGGAATTGAACAGGTAATGGCATATTAAATGCAGAGATTCTTGCCGTTAAAGCAAAATTATTTGTCGGTGTTTGGTCTATAGGTGGCCGGGTTTGAATAACTTTTTTAATAGCAGGTGGCGATAAGCTATCATCCCAAAATACTTCGTCAATTGCGACACTTCGGCGGAAATGGCTTCCATCCTTAGCGTCACCATTATGATAGGCAAGGTACCATTTATCCTTAAAAGGCACTAAGCCAGCATGAGAAGTTGCCGAAGTTACAGGGTCAAGGAAAATGCCGCGATATGTCCATGGGCCAAGTGGCGATGTCGCAGTGCCATAAGCCTGACAAGCATGATATACGGCCTCGGTGCAAGGCGAATCTGGTCCTGCATTATTGGCCGAATATATCATGTAATAAACGCCATTACGTTTAAATATCCAAGGTGCTTCGAAAAAACCTTTTAGACTTGAAACATCAATAGGACTTCCCTTTGGCGTTTTCATATCTGATTCAAGTTCAACGCCCTTGAGTCTTCCAAACGTGCCCCAATAAATATAAACTCTACCATCATCTTCAATAAGAACTGTTGGGTCAATATTTTCAATCTGATTCCTTACAGGTCTTGTTTGGGACAAAATCGGGCCAATAGGGTGTATATCTTGAAATGGACCAAGTGGTGTATCCGCAGCGGCAACACCAATTCCCATACAATTATTGGCTTTACAGTCTTTTTCTCTTACAGGTGCATAAAGGTAATAGCGCTTATCTTTGCCCTGAACAATTTGAGAGGCCCAAGCGCCGTCTTCCTCAGCCCATGCGAAAACTTTATTAGGGCTTAAAATGTCTGGATAAAGCTTCCATTTTTTAGAGGCAGGGTCATCTGTTTCAAAAATTTGATAATTATACATGGTAAAGCCACCACCATTTATAGGTGCTTCGTCACGGCCCGCGATAATGTAAAACTTGCCATTGGCTACAATTGGTGCGGGGTCAGCAGAATAACGGCTACCATCTGAAATTAGGGTATTATATTTTGGGCTAATATTAACTGGAATAGGAGGCTTTTCAGGATAAGGCGCAAGTATAACAGGTGGGTTTGATGTATTTGAACTAATTTTCTTTAAATCGCTGTCTGGAAAATTAGCATTTGGATCAATAATAATTGATAATTCACCGGAATTATCACCTAATACATCATCATTTATACCAAATTGTAGTTTTACAGCACCTGTCGGCACTATACCTTTCCATTCTTTTCCAATTGGAAAAGGCTTACCTATAATCACACCTTTGGCATCTATAAAAACACCTATTAACTCATTTAAGAATACTGGAAACTCAAGCGGGTCTATATATTTGCTTGGTAAAAATCTTCCAGAGCTACCTGTATTGTCATCTATTATAAAGTCTTGCTGACCTTCTGGTCCCGTTAGTGCGCCACTTGGAAAAGTTTTTGTATTGCCTGAAGCAGTAATGTGTATTTTCTTTCCAGAATTAAGCGACAAGCCTTCGGCGACAACTGGGGCCGTGCCGTCACCTATACCAATTAAATAGTTTGGATTATTTTTATTTTCCCAAGCTTTAGCAGTGCTAGGAATTTTATAAGTTTGTGCTTGAGCATTAGTGCCACCACAAATTAATCCTATTGATGCTGCAAATAACATGAGCTTGTATTTTTGGGTAATCATAAAATTATAATCTTTCTTTTGAAGGCATTTTGTTTGGCTATTTTTCAAATACCATGAGTTCAGTTAAGCCAGTACGCGCTGGTGAATCATGTTTAAAAATTACGCCTATCTTGCTGGTTTTAACTGGCGTAAGTTTAATGCTGTTTACAACGCCAGCAGTAGGCTCTTTTGGGGTGCGGGATAAAACTTCCATTGGTTTCCAATCGCTGCCATTCCAATAGATTACTGAATATCCTAAGGGTGATTGTACTCCTGCACCATCACCAAAAATATACATATCCACGCGACCAACAGTTTTTTGAGACCCAAAATCAATCTGAACCCAATCATTTTCATTAGGCGATTCATATGATGTCCAACGATTTCTTGAACTAGGTGAGAAGAAGACCTTTCCGTCATTTATTTCTTCAATTTTGTCAAAGCCAGAAGTAAAAGATGCGCTTGCTTTTGGGAATTCTTTATTCCCTGGGTTATATGCAAGATCATCTATATCCGCCATAGGTTCAGATAAAGGAAGGGGCGATGTCCCCCAGGCTTCAAGTTCTGATAGGCCAGTAAATGCGCTTTCTTTATGTATAAATGTAAATCGGAATTTTTCCGTAGAAATAGCATCAGAAAAATTAATAATGTTTGTCCGTCGTCCTTCTGGCTTATCTGGATTTGTTTTATTAACAGGTGCTTTTACCCATTCTCCATTTTTCCAATATTCAACCATATATTTTTTCGGAGGGCGTAATTTTGCGCCATCATCCAAAAAATAAAGCTTTAGCGATGATACAGGTCTAACTGCACCAAAATTAAGTTCTAAGCTATCTGACTTATTAGGCGAGCCTTCCGTGCTCCAGCGATTTGGAGGTGCATTAAGATACCATGCAACGCCATCATTTAGGTTTTGCAAAGAAGTTTTTGGGTCACTGAATGAAGCTTTAAAATTCGGAAAATATTTTCCTTCATTATTGACCGCGAAATTAAGAGATTTATCCGCATTATACACCGAATCAGGTTCAGGGATTTTGACCTCAAGTTTTTTAAGTATTGGCGAATTGCCAGCAATCTTTCCATTGACAATTAGTGTAAGACCAGTTCCTTTATGATAGCGCTTCCCATCTCTATCCCAAATGATTGATACATCATGACCATGATACGAAATATTATCCATTGCAAAATAATTCCAAGAGTCAGGAATTAAAGGATTTACTTCTAAGATATTATCGGCACGTGGACGAAGACCGGCAAGGCCTGTAACAATAAGATCTATGTATGAAGAATGGAAATAATGCTCACTATGTCCGTCCACAATCTGCCATGCGCCTGTGTCTGGATTGGCAGCTTCAGCGATATATGGCTTACCATTAAGACGTTGTGTATCAGAGAAAATCTTGAGTAGTTTCACATAATCAGCTTTGCTGACATAAGATTGTTCATAATTATTCAGAAGATTTGCCATTGCTTCGAGAGTTTGTGCCGTAGCATAAGGCCATGAATCACCGCTCCAGACGCAGCAACGAGGGGTTATCTTGAACTGTGGGTCACGCCTTTCAACGCTAGTTGGCCCATAAGGCGCATAAAAACCATTTGGATCCATAAGCGTCTTCCACGCCGCTGCATAGTCGACCTTCGCCTTCGGGTCAGGTAGATTAAATTGCCAAGGTATAAAGCCAATAAGTTCACGACCATATTTGCTTCCTGCGTGAGGGCCTGTTTGGTAAGTAAGGCTATTGGCTTTTATGTCACCTTGTTCATCATTTGCAAACATATGGAAAAAGTGTTGGCGTTTAGGGTCCCATAAATTAGTTTGTACTTTATCTCTCAATAAGGCAGCTTTTTGAGAGTATATTTTAGAAGTTTCATCATCACCAATAATTGAAGCCGCGTTTGATATTGCTGTGGCATCACCATACATGTATGAATTTAATGTAGGACGAAAGCCTTCTGCACCTCGAAACCAATCCTTAGTCAGGCGAGAATTAATATTGGTTTCCATCCCATCTTGCATACCATTCCAAACGAACATTTGTGCCTTTTCATCGAAACGTTCTTTTTCCCAGCCTTCATATTGAGCCTTCATGTCAGGTAGTATTGATCGAAGAAAATCTTTATCGCCCCATGTTTGGAAAAGCCCCCACATGCTTGCGCCAAACCAATTGCTATAATTGCGAGGTTGTGCGCCCGGAGTATTAAACCAATAGCGAGCATAATCACGTGTGACGCGTTGATCTTTTAACCAACGCATATCCGAAAATTGTAATCCAGCTGGCGCAACAATTGCGCCATATGTGCCAGACCACCATGGGCGATCTATAAATTCAGTGACCGAGTATCCATATTCTGGCGAGCCATACACAAAATGCTTTGTCATCATGTCAAAGCGATAATAATAAATCTCATCTATAGATAAATCAGGTGTTTCTAGAAACGGCACATTCTTTTTATACCAATCCCAATCCCGATTATCTAGAAAAGTCATTTTATCAAGAATGGCTTGCTTTTGTAATACGCCATTTACTTGCGAGGCGTCAGCAATAGAGCTAATTTGCTTTTTGGGAGCGGCAATAGCTGCTGACAAAGGAATGCTTGCAACCAAGGCCGAAGTAAATAGAAGGAATAATTTTTTATAAGAATTAGACATTTTAATAACTTACTTTTAAAACAGCTGAGCCATGTGCTGGTAATTTAACGCTTGTAGTATTGGTTAAATCAAGATCTTTACCGCTCCAAACGTCCTTTATCTTTACCGGTTTTCCACCTAATGTAGCCCAATTAACATCTAATATTGCTTCTTCAGTTCCGCGATTAAATAGACCAAACACCACGGAATTATCACTTAATTTTTTGCGCCAAATTTCCTTATTATTATTCTTCTGAATCGGAAGTGCTTGAATACCTAATTTATCTTGATTAATTGCTATTATTTCACGATGTTTCAGTATTGATAATGTTTCTTCAGACATGCTGCGTAGATCATTACCTAATATTAGTGGCGCAGATAATATTGCCCATAAAGACATATGGGTTTTATATTCTTCATAGCTCATACCACCATTGCCGACTTCCAACATATCAGGATCATTCCAGCCATTTGGCCCGCTATAATTAGGCACACCATTTAAATCAAATCCGATTCTGGACATTGCGGCATAGGTATCTTCAATATCGCCAGTAGTACGCCATAAATGACCGCCAACCTTATTTCCCCACTCGCCAACATTGAATCTTCCATATTGGCAAAGGCTATAGATAATATTTCTTTTTGTTGCTTGTAGTGCACTGCCCATTTTTTGATACGTGCGATAAACAGTATCTTCACTATGATAAAATGCTTCACCCGAGCATAAATCATATTTAAGATAATCTACGCCCCAAGCAGCAAAGGTTTTTGCGTCTTGCTCGACATGACCGTAAGAACCTTCATAGCCAGCACAAGATTTTGGACCAGGTGATGAGTAAAGACCTAGTTTCAAACCTTTAGAATGTAGGTAATCGGCCAAATCTTTCATATCAGGGAAATGTGCATTTGGTTGCAATTCGCCGCTTGAATTTCTAACACCTTGCCAGCCATCATCAATATTCACATATATATAACCGGCATCTCTTAGGCCAGAGCTGACCATTGCATCAGCAATTTCACGGATAGTCTTATCGTCAATTTTATCGGCAAATTTATTCCAAGAGCTCCAGCCCATTGGAGGAGTTTGTGTAAGCGGGAGTGGTTTTAAGACTTTACGCGGCGGAAGGGTCTCTTTGCGGAAATCAAGTGATTTTAATTGTTCATTTGATGCAGGCTTGGCATGAATATCAAACTCCCTATCCCATATTCTTCCTTTAAAATGTAATTTATCGCCGTCCATTTTAACAAAAATAGGATATTCAGGAACTCGCATATTTCCATTAAATAGTCGAAAATGCAGCCTATTGCCATCTATTTGAATGTCTTGCATTTCAAGATCGCCGTACCATTTAGAAGTTACAATGCCTTTATATTTATTGCCAATTCTCGTTATAACTATTTTCGTAAACTGTGGCATATCAGTGCCATCTTCTATTACCCAGCCGCCTGTTGGCGGTGCCGCAAATGTATAATTTACATGTAGGAAATTGAAAGAAATTATCGTCGCAATCGCCAATTTTTGACGTAATTTTAGTTGTTTCATATCGATACTTTCTTTTAAAAATAAATTTTTAAGCAAGACAAAACGAAACCATAATTTTCATTTAAATAATAAGTAATTAAAAAAACAATATGTAGTGTTTTATAAGCTTGCTTACTTGTCAATATATTATACGATATACAAAAATATGGATAATGTAAACTAGAATTTATCAGAATGATTTAATTAAAAGGAGCTGATTATTGTACGAAAGATTTTATTAACATGACATTTGCATTTAATATATAATATATCGTATAATATTTATTGACTGAGTAATATATTTGTTTTACTATAGGGCATCTCCAAGAAACGCTGGAATAGTCTTATAATTTAAAACTAGACCCTAAGCTGTTTTTAGCGGAGTTTATGCAAGTATTTTATGGCGTTAAAGGGCGTTCAGTATTCTATATTTTATAACAATATTGGGCAGAAGCTCTGTTTAATATCGGCATTTTTAAGTTTGGTGCGGCGGCATAATTAGATTTCCTTCCCTAATTGTGTTGTCGCATCTCTATTTTTATTTAAGAGAATACATGTGAATAAGCTTTACCCTTCTATATTTGCCAGTCTAATTTTAGTTGCAGCGCCTGTATTTGCAGGCGATGTAAAAACTGCCTCTATAAATTCACAAAATGAAAAACTAGACAAGGCAACTATTCTTAAGAATGCAGAAAAGTTTTTATCGCAAAACTTACGTAAATTGGTTTTAAATGATAATCTTAATGCGACTTTTGCCGAAAATGGAAATTTGGTTTTATTTCGTAAGGGTCCTGAAGGTGGCGGTAGCATTTATATCTATGACCCAGCAATAAATTCAAATCCCGTTGAGCTTGTAACTGAACAAGAAATTGCAAATAAAATTGAAGAAAAAATTGGTATTAAATCTATAGAGCTTAGGCTTGTTCCTATTGATTATTTTGCGGACGAAAAGCTTTTGCAAGTTTCCGCGCATGGTCGAAAATGGAAGTATAATTTAACAAATAAAAGTATTGAACAGCTTCCAATTGAAACAAATTCTGGCATCTCTCCAGATGGAAAATTTAAGGTTTTTGCTAGAAACTATAATTTATGGTTAGTTGATTTACGTACAGATAAAGAAATACCAATTACAAATAATGGTAACTTTGATAATAGATATGGACAGAATTATCCTTTATTGGGCGATATTGTTGCGAAAAATACTGATGAACCAACTGAGCCTGCAAACATAAGTTGGTCTGAAGATTCAAAATCTTTCATTACATATCGGCTAGAAAGAAACGATTCCAATATTTGGGAAGCTGTCCAACAAAACCCGATTGGAAGTCAATTTCCAAGAAGCTTTAAATTTGTTTACCCAACTGCTGGAGCAAAAAAAGTACCTTTAGTAAAACCGCTTTTGGTTGAAATTGTAAATGGTAAGCCTGTGATTAATGAATTGGCGGTTCCGTCTACTGAATTATTATGGCCTGGTGATCCACCATTATATTGGAGTAAATCAGGAAAGATTTTTTATGAATGGTCTAAGCGCGGTTATAGTGAATTGGCGCTTTATGAAATCGATAAAACTACAAAAAATATTGCTTTATTAGCAAAAGAAACTGCATATCCAATTATAACTGTTACATCTTCCTCAATTCGTGGTTCTGATGAATTAGGAGGTGCATTAATTATTTCGGAAAAAACCGATTGGGCACAATTATATCTTACCAAGTTTGGAGAAAATCCAGACTCACGTAAAGCGCTTACAAATGGTCAGTGGGAAGTGGCAGAAATTCAACAAATAGACCAAAATAAGAATATATTTATAAGTGGAATTGGCCGTGAAAAAGGTGTGAATCCATATTATCGCGCACTCTATAAAGTAAATTTAAATGGCAAAATGGACATTTTGACTCCTGAACCTTTAGACCATGAAACTATTATATCTTCAAATGGCAAATATATTATCGATAAAATGTCAGCAGCAAATGTGCCGACAAAAACTTTAGTACGCAATGGACAAAATGGAAGTATAATTTTTGAATTAGGTGAAGCAGACGCATCGCAATTATATAAAGAAGGATTTACCGCACCAGAAATATTCGAAACATTAGCAGATGATGGCAAGACAAAGCTTTATGCTACAATATTCCGTCCTGCAAATTTTAATCCAAACTTTAAATATCCAATTATTGAAAATGTATATACTGGACCAACTACGCATATTTTTGGTGAGACTTTCTCAGATAATATATTCACAAGCACCAATTATATAGCGCAATTGGGTGCGATTGTAGTTACAATAGATGGACGCGGAACTTCGCAAAGAGGCAAAGAGTTTAGGTCAAGTGCTTACCAAAATTTGGGTGAAGTTGGTGTTGATGATCATATTCATGTAATAAAAGAAATTGCGAAAAAATATAAATATATCGACCTAAACAGGGTTGGGGTTTATGGTGGTTCAGCCGGTGGATATGATACCGCGCGATTTTTACTTCGCCGCCCAGATTTCTATAAGGTTGGTGTGGCTTCATCTGGAAATCATGATCTAAGATTAGATAAAGCATGGTGGCCAGAAGTATCAATGGGTATTGCGGAAGACGCAGTTTGGGAAAAAAATTCCAATATATCTGTTGCAAAAAATTTAAAAGGTAAGCTTATGTTAGTGCATGGGGACATCGACGATAATGTTCCTGTTACTGCAACTCTAAGGCTTTCTAAGGCACTAATTGATGCAGGGAAGCCGCATGAAGTGGTTATTCTTCCAAACACAAATCACGCAGTATATCAGCCATATTTTTGGCAAAAATTATCAGGGTTTTTCTTAGATAATTTAATTAATGAAAACAAATAATTCCGGAGAAAAAGCATGAAATTAAAACGTCGCATTAAATACGAAATATTATTAGCTTGCCTATTAATTCCAAGCTTAACGCCGATTATTAGTTATGCACAAACTAATCAAAGCACAGCCCTAAATTCAGATTTAAAGATAGCTGATAATAAAGTAATTTCATTGCAAACAAATGATTTTAATTTGCTTTTCCAAGAAAATTCACAAACCTTAGTCGCTTTGCGCCCAAAATCACTAAAAGATAGTTTTGACTTTGTGCCATCAAATCGTTTTATAAAGCGCTTGAAAGATGGGAATTACCGAATTGGCGATATTGACTTACGCATAAGGGCAGAAGGCGCAATTGAGTGGCAAGATTACTCAACAGCCTTTAAGCGTGCGCCTGTGATTTCACTTCCAAAATCAGCAAATGATTTATTATATGCCGATATAACTCCAAGTCTTGGGAATGGGTTTCCATTACAAGTTTTAAGAAAATGGCGCGTTATTGATGGTAAATTGGGCCTAGAATTCGTCATTTCTAATAAAACGAATAAATCTATTGAAGTCGGCGGACTTGGCATTCCTATGATTTTCGATAATATTATTTCTGGAAGGCATTTAGATGAAGCCCATGAAAAAGCTTCATTCTATGATCCATATATTGGTATGGATGCAGGTTATTTACAGGTGACAAAACTAAACGGCAAAGGTCCGGCATTGTTAGTGCTTCCTGAAAAAGGTACTCCTTTTGAATTATATAAGCCAATATTAGATCGCAAGGATAAAGAAGGCAAACCGTTAATTTATAATGATAGCGAGTCAAGAAATATGACCTTCGAAGGCTTTTATCAATGGATGGTTGCTTCTAAAGGGTTTGCTGATACTGATTGGAAAAATGCAAAGCAATGGAATGAACCAAGCTCTTTTATTCTAAAACCTAACGAAGAAAAAAGAATTGGTGTAAGATTTGTTCTTTCGCCAAATATTAGGGCAATCGAAGATACTTTGATTAAAAATAATCGCCCAGTAGCAATTGGCTTACCAGGATATGTAGTTCCAATGGATTTGCCAGCAGACCTTATGCTTAAATCCCCGCATAAAATAGCTTCAATGGAAGTCTATCCTAAAGGGGCAATGGAAGTTTCAAGTCAAAATAGTGGCACTGGCGAATGGAAAAAATTCCATATAAAAGGAAAAATTCTTGGTGATGCCCGTTTAGAAATTAAATATACAGACGGAAGCCTTCAAACTATTCATTATAATATTGTTAAGCCTCAAAAAGAAATATTGGCTGATTTGGGCAAATTTTCATTTTCTAAATCATGGTATGAAAATAAAGACGATAAATTTGGCCGTAGCCCTTCAATTATGACTTATGACAATGAAGCAAAAAAGATTGTTACAAGTGATAGCAGGGTTTGGGTATCTGGGCTTTCTGATGAAGGTGGCGCTGGCGCATGGTTGGCCGCTATAATGAAGCAATTGGATAATCCAAATATTGAAGAAGTTACCAAATTTGAAGAATTTGCAAATAAAACTTTATGGGGCAAAATCCAAACTTCTGAAGGCGAAGATAAATATGGGGTTCGTAAATCAGTATTTTATTATGACCCTGATAATATGCCAGCTGGAACTTATGATGCCGATGCAAATTGGAAAACTTGGTCTGCTTGGAATAAAAAGGCCGCCGCAGATTTAGGGCGTTCATATAATTATCCGCATGTTTCTGCCGCTTGGTGGGTTTTATACCGCTTAGGTCGTTATCAAAATGGTATTATTTCTGCTCAAACTTGGCAAGAATACCTAATTCGTTCAGGTGAAACCATAAAGGCAATGATGACAAAAGCGCCTTATTATACTCAATTTGGACAAATGGAAGGTGATGTATTTGTCTA
The DNA here is from genome assembly GCA_964443435.1 of uncultured Caulobacteraceae bacterium. Classification (GTDB taxonomy): domain Bacteria; phylum Pseudomonadota; class Alphaproteobacteria; order Caulobacterales; family Aquidulcibacteraceae; genus Pseudaquidulcibacter. The sequence continues at coordinate 24,946 of CAYUCW010000018.1, forward strand.
TGTTCTGGACGATTTAAAGCGTGAAGGCGCAACTGACCCTAAGTTCCAGGAATTGGCAAATGAAGTTGAGAAACTTATGAAATCACGTGCCGATCATTGGAATACAATTAAGTACCCATTCGGTTCTGAAATGCCATGGGATTCAACCGGACAGGCTGAAGTCTATATGTGGATGAAATATTTTAATTTCCCTGAAAAACTAGATGTAACACGTGAAGTTATTCTTGCATATGATCCTTTAATTCCGCATTGGGGTTATAATGGTTCGGCGCGTCGTTTCTGGGATTTCCTATACGCAGGCAAGCTTTCTAGAATTGAAAGACAATTGCATCATTATGGATCTTCTTTAAACGCAGTACCATTATTTGATGCCTATCGGTCTAATCCTGAAGACGTGCATTTATTGCGTGTTGCCTATGGAGGCTTAATGGGTTCAATTACTAATATTGATAAAGATGGTTTTGGCTCCGCTGCCTTTCACTCATTTCCAGATGCAATGAAATGGGATGCAATAACTGGTGACTATGGCATGAGCCTTTATGGGCACATTGTTGCTTCTGCTTCATATTTGGTAAAAGATAAGAAATTCGGTTATTTAGGCTTTGGTGGCTTATTAAGTGAAAACCAAGACATAATTAAGCTTGAACCACGTGATAGTGCACGTAAAAGAGTATTCATCGCGCCAATTGGCCTTTGGGTAACATTAGATGCAGGGACTTTAAACTCTGTTGAGTATAATGCTAAATCTAAAGAGGTAAGTCTGTTTCTTGATGCAGCAGATGCCAATACAGCAAATGCATATTTAAATTTGCAAAACACTATTAATAATGAAACTAAATTTATTATTGAAGAGCAAATAGTAAATGGCGCTTATAAAATTAATCTCGGTAGCTCAATTACTAAGCTTAAGATACTGAGCGTTAAAAAATAAAATTAATGCCATAATTTATTATTATATAGGCTCTGTTAAGCATTGCTTTTTACTTTTAGAAATTCTGATTGTAAAAAGCGTTGTTTAAAAGAGCCTATTTTTTTAGCTTTATTAGAAAAAATTGAATATGAATTTTTTAAAGCATGCTTTTATAAACATGACTTTAAATTATAAAATTATGTATAGACTATTCAGATAGGCTATTTAATATTTATTGAGTTGTTTGCTTTGTCACTTTTGAATTGAATTCGAAGATCATCAAGAGTTTCTGAAATATGTGTTTTCATCAAGCTAGTTAGTTCATCAGTTTTACGATCTTTCCACAAGCTGAATAATAAATTATGCTCATTATGGGCGCGATCATTGCGACCTGCAGGTTCAAGATGGCGACCTACATATCTCTCTGCTAAAATATTTAATCGCTCAATAAAATTAATTGTTAGATCGCGATTAAGAGGCTTAACTAGTGCCATATGGAAAAAACGATTTTTTATACCAACATCTTCTTTAGTGTCGGTACTTGCGGCCTTTTCCAATGCGGCAAGCGCCAGCTTTGCAATTTCAATATCTTTAGACGTAGCTAGAAGTGAAGCCTCTGCAACCGCATCTGGTTCAATTTTAAGACGGAGCGCATAAACCTCTTCGGCTTCTTCCTCGCTAAGGGGCTTTACGAAGAAGCCACGATTGGTTTTTGAAAATAAAAGGCCTTCTTGTTCAAGGCGCGCCAATGCTTCGCGAAGTGGAATTTTGCTAACTCCTAGTTCTGCCGCTAATGCATCTTGACGGATTACTGAATCTGTAGGAAGCTTTCCCGAAATTACGCGATCGCGTACTAGTTTAAAAATTTGCTCAGATAATGTCTGTATTACAATTGTCATTCTTGCCACTCAGTCTTATAATATAATTTATACGAAATTGGTTGCAAATGTCTATATAATAAACTGTTTTAGGCGTTAAATAACTTCAAACCCGCTGTGAAATTTGTCTTTTTCATTAATCCAAATTGTATTTATGCCTGTTGAAATAGCACTTCCTTCGATTGAAGGGATAATTGCCTCATAATCACCCAATTTTATTGATTCTTCTACGGTTCCAATGAATTCGCTACAAATATAGCTTTGGTGTATAAATTTCTGACCAATTTGCAATTTACCTTTGGCGTAAAGATGAGCGAGACGTGCAGATGTTCCGGTTCCGCAAGGGGATCTATCAATTGCAGATTCGCCATAAAATACGGCATTGCGGCCATGCGCATTTTCGCCTTTTGGAACATCAGCCCAAAGAACATGGCTTACACCGCGAATGGTTGGGTCAATGGGATGGATGGGCTCATATTTTTCGCGTACTAAGTTTCGAATAATTTTACTAAGTGCAATAATTCTTGCGGCTCCCATTGAATCTAAACCGTGATAATTGCCTTGGGGTTCAATAATTGCATAATAATTACCTCCATAACTTACATCAAGTTTAATAGGGCCTAGATCGGGGACTATAATTTCTATGTCGGTTTTGGCAAGATATGATGGAACATTGCGAATTTTCACAGAAGTAATTTTATCGCCATCTTGCTTATAATCAATATTAATTATACCTGCGGGAACTTCAAGTTTTAATTTCCCAAATGTCTTTGGGCGAATGAGGCCATGCTCTAGTGCAAAAGTCACAATTCCGATTGTACCATGCCCACACATGGGAAGGCAGCCAGAGGTTTCAATAAATAAAATTCCGGCATCAGAATCATCTAATGTCGGCGGATAAATAAATCCGCCAGACATCATAGAGTGACCTCGAGGCTCAAAACAAAGACCTGTTCGTATCCAATCAAAGCGATTTAAAAAATCTTGGCGTCTTTCTGACATTGATTGGCCTTTAAGAAGTGGCGCGCCACCCGCAATTAAGCGAACTGGGTTTCCAGCAGTATGGCCATCTATACAAAAGAAAGTACTATTCATATTTCAATCACGCTTTGAAAGTCAGTGCTATATTTTTAAGCTAGGTCTGGTTGCCGCGGCCTTTTCAACCATAGCAGTAACTTCAGCGCGTCTTGCACCTTCAAGAGGCAATCTTGGCATACGGACACGTTCAGAACCGCGACCCATTATTTGCTCTGCCAATTTAATTGACTGTACCAAATCATGAGCAGCATCCAAATGAAGAAGCGGCATAAACCAGCGATAGATTTCTAACGCCTTGTCTATATTTCCTGCTTGTAAATATTTGACCAAAAGCACAGATTCAGCAGGAAAAGCTGAAGTTAGGCCAGAAACCCAACCCTTTGCGCCTAAAAGCAATCCTTCATAAGCAACATCGTCAAGGCCCGCGAATATATCATATCTATCACCAAATTCATTTAATACATCTGTAAAACGGCGTGTATTAGAATCGGATTCTTTAACCGCCACTATATTTTCAACCGAAGACAATGCCGATAAAACATCGTTTCCAATATTAACACGGTAACCTGTTGGGTTATTATAAAGCATAATTGGCAATGAAGTTGACGCCGCAATTTGTTTGAAATGTTCAGTAAGCTCATTTGGTTTTGGCACATAAACCATAGCAGGGAGAACCATAAGACCATCTGCCCCTGCTGTTTCTGCGTCTTTTGCATAATTTGCGGCACGAATTGTTGTAAGCTCTGAAACCCCTGAAAGAACAGGTACACGTTTTGCCGCTACTTCAACAATCGCCTTAAGCAAATTACGCTTTTCTTGTGGCTCTAATGAATTATTTTCACCGCAAGTCCCCATTGCAATAATCCCGGTTACACCATCTTTAATGAGATTATCTACGACTTTTTGGGTTTCTTCAGTATCAATCGAAAAGTCAGGTTTAAATTGTGTCGTAACCGCTGGAAAAACCCCAGACCAGTTAGTTTTTGAGTTTTTTGTCATATTTTATTGTCTCCGGTGTCGATTTGTGTTCATTTGCCTTGCGGAACATTTTATATCGTATACAATATTTTTGCATTTGCAATATAATAGGTGTGTTTTGACAAAAGTTTTGATAGTTGGCGCAGGAATAATCGGATTGACCGCTGCAATTGAACTTCAAAAGGCAGGGTGTGAAGTTACAATAATTGATAAGGATTTTTTGAGAAAGAATGCTTCTTTTGGCAATGCTGGTCATATTGCAACCGAACAAATAGAGCCCTTGGCGTCTTGGGCTTCGGTTAAAAGCTTCTTTAGTCGTTGGTTTTTACTTGGCGGCGCCCTTTCGTTACCGCCATTTTCAATTGCCCAATGGCTGCCATTTTCATTAAGATTAATTGCCAAATCAAATAAATCAGTGTTTGAACATGGAAAGCAAACAATTTCAAATCTAATGAAAAATGCATTGGTAGAATGGCAAAGTATTTTGCAAACTATTGGGCGCCCCGACTTATTGAGCAATAATGGTCATTATATTGTATGGGAAAGCGAGAAATCCGCTATACGCTCGTTAAAATCATGGCGTGCTAAAAATTTAGGCAATACCTCATTTGAAAGCTTAAATTCATCAGAATTGGCAAGAATTGAAAATATAGTAAAAACTAAACTTTATGGTGGCATTAAGTTTCTAGGCACTGGCCATATAAAAGATAATCTAGCGCTCTTAAAAGCTTCATATAATTATCTTAAGCAAAATGGCGCACAAATTATAAATGAAAAAGTAGTACGTATAAGTGAAAATCAAATTTACCTAGAAAACGGATCTATACTTAATGCCAATAAAATCCTTATAAGTACAGGTTTTTGGTCTAAATCCTTATTAGAAGATTTGGGACATAAAGTGCCAATAATTGCCGAACGAGGCTATCATATTGAGGCGCAGTGGGGCGATGGAACTGGTAATTGGAATAATAAAATGGCGCCAATTGTTTTTGAAGACAGGTCAATGATTGTCACTTCATTTGATGAAACTCTACGTGCCGCAAGTTTCGTTGAATTTAGTAATCCAAATGCTAAGCCTGATATTCGTAAATGGCAAAGAATTCGACAAAACTCTTCGCAAATTGGTATAAATTTTGATGAAAATGCAGAAGAATGGATAGGATGCCGCCCGACTCTTCCTGATTACATTCCTGCAATTGGGGCCTCAAATAGGGCGGAAGGAATTTATTATGCATTTGGGCATCAGCATCTTGGGCTGACATTGGCGGCGGTAACTGCAAAAATTGTTAAAGAAATGATTTGTGATGATATTTTACCCTCTCAATCACTAAGTTTAGATCGTTTCGGCGGAGTATAATATGGCAATAGGTGGGTTTGATATTGAGTCAGAATTAGCAAAACTAGCACCTCTTATTGATTTAGCGCCACAGATCAATCTTGAAGAAAGAATGTCGCGTATTGTTAAAGCACAGCTCTTTATGGCCGAAAATGGTGCCGATGCGATTTTAATCGGTGCGGGAAAAAGCCTTAATTATTTCACGGGTCTTGAATGGGGCGCAAGTGAAAGATTTGTTGGCATGCTTTTACCTTCTAAAGGCGTACCTGTTTTCTTTTGTCCATATTTTGAACTTGGCTCTTTAGAAGCAGAGGTAAAAATCAAAATCGATATTCGTCTCTGGCAAGAAGATGAAAACCCATTTAGTTTGGTTGCTAAAGCTTTGCGCGAAAACGCTATATCCAAGCTTGCAATTGAACCATCGCTAAGTTTTGAATTTTTATATCGCCTTGGAAAAGAAATTGTTTTTGATGCTTTAGATGGCAGCCATATAATAAATAATTGCCGAATGTATAAATCGGCGACAGAAATTGCCATTATGCAACAAGCTAAAAGTATGACTCTTGAAGTTCATAAGGCCACATCGCGCATAATGCGCGAAGGAATAAGTAATTTTGAGGTGATAGATTTTATTGACAAGGCACATAGAAAATTAGGCGCAAATGGAAATTCATTTTGCATTGTGCAATTTGGTGTCGCCAGTGCATATCCGCATGGATTGCCGGGGGTACAATACCTAAAAGAAAATGATATAATTCTAGTCGATACTGGCTGTTATTTGCATGGCTATACATCCGATATAACTAGAACATATGTGCTAGGTAAAGCCAGCACACGTCAAGAAGAAATATGGAAAATTGAAAAAGAAGCACAATTAACGGCATTTGAAAGTGCAAAAATTGGCGCAACTTGTGAATCCGTTGATTATGCCGCAAGAGCTGTATTGGAAAAATATAATCTTGGCCCAGATTACCGCCTTCCAGGGCTTCCACACCGCACCGGTCACGGAATAGGACTTAGTATACATGAGCCAGCATATTTAGTGCGCGGTGATAAAACATTGCTCGCCGAAGGTATGTGCTTTTCAAATGAGCCTATGATAGTAATCCCCGAAGACTTTGGAATTCGTCTTGAAGACCATATGTATATTACTGAAGAAGGGGCAAAATGGTTCACTAAGCCTCAAGAAAATATATATGAAGTTTAGGGCATTTTATTAATCGCCCTAAAAGTCAATAATTTTAATAAGGCCCTTTGCCGCCGTCCTTGATGAATTTATCAATTCTAACTTCTAGGACAGATAATGGCACAGACCCCATTTCTAAAATTGTGTCATGGAATTGACGAATGTCAAACTTAGCACCCAGTGCTTTTTCAGCTTTATAACGAAGCTTCCAAATTTTATCTTCACCAATATAATAAGAAAGTGCTTGCCCCGGCCATGCAATATAACGGTCAATTTCTGTTACAATTTCATGCTCTGATAAGGCGGTATAGCTACGCAAATAATTTTGCGCTTGTTCACGTGACCAACCTTTTGTGTGAATACCCGTATCAACTACAAGCCTAGCGGCACGCCACATTTGATAGCTTAGCATTCCGAACTTCTCATAAGGTGTATGATACATGCCCATTTCATCACCAAGACGCTCTGCATATAGGGCCCATCCTTCGCCATAGGCTGAAATATAATATTCCTTTCTAAATTCTGGCAATTTCTCATTCTCTAGCGCAAGTGGCATTTGGAACGCATGCCCAGGCGCAGATTCATGTAGAGTAAGGGCAGGTAATGAATAAAGAGGCCTAGAAGGCAAATTATAAGTATTTAAAGTATATTCCCCTGGGCCTCCACGACCTGCGGTATAAAATGGTGCAATATCAGGAGGCGTTGGAACAATTGCAAAGCGAGAACGCGGTAAGCGCCCAAAATAATCCTTTGCCTTACCGTCAAATTCTTTTGAAATCCACGCTGCTCTATCTAAAAGATCTTGAGGTTTTGTAACATAAAATTGGGAATCGGTTTTAAGGAATTTTAAAAATGCTGGGAAATCACCTTCAAACTTAGCTTCCTTAATGACTGCTTCCATTTCTGCGCGGATTTTATTAACTTCAATTAAACCGAAATTATGAATTTCATCTGCAGGTAAATCTAGCGTTGTGAATTCTCTTATTTGTTGCTGATAAAAGGCTTTCCCATCGGGCAAATCATAGGCAGCAATAGATTTTTGTGCATTGGGGAAATACTCATTATTGAAGAAATCTAATAGTTTTTGATGCGAAGGAACAACACTATCATTAATTGCTTTTTTTGCTTTTAAAATTAATTCTTTTTGTTTTTCAACTGGAATAGTTGAAGGGAGTTTCTTAAAAGGCTGAAAATATAGATTATCTTCTAGTTTAGCATTTACGATACTTGTTGCTGAAGCTTCGCGACCAATTAAAGAAACTTGCGGTGGCGTAAATTTACGTTTTAAACCAGCGCGCATATTTTCGATATTTTGATCAAAATATCTAGGGAAATCATTAAGCTGTGAGATATAATCTTCATAATTTTCTATGCTACGAAAGTCTTGACGTGCAGAATAAGCTAAGTCGCCCCAAAATGAAGTATCGCTGCTTAAAGGCTTTTCATAATTCTTAAATTTTTGAGTAAATAAAAGTGTTTCAATCTGATGCTTATAGACTAAGAAATTTATTTTATTTTCTTCGTTTAAGCGCTCATAATTAATTTTGCTTAGCTGTTGTAAAACTTTTTCCCAATTTTTTTCTATTCTTAATTGATTAGCAGCAGAAACATCAGGAAGCTTAGGGGAAGCTGCGCCACCAACGCTATCTTCATTACTCGTGAAAATAGTTTTGCGCCATTTCCATTCTTCTTCCCAGATTTTCTTGAATTGAGTGTTTTCGTTAAGTGCGATTTGATTGGTCGATTTATTCTGCTTTGCCAATTTATTAGTCCCCTTGGCGTAAGTAATTGGTGCAATTCCGGCAAGTAATGCGGCAATTATTAATGTACTTGTTAGATTTTTTGGTGAAATCGTCATTTATGCCTCTATCTTTATTTTTGTACAATGGTATACGATATAATAATAGTCAATATTTTATTTTCCATTTCATCAAAAGAGAAAATTATGCTAAGATACAACAACCCAAGGCGCCGTGACTTATTGGCAGGAATATCAATTCTTATTTCTTCTCAATTATTACAGTCGCAAGAATCGCGTGCTTCTGCAAGTATTGGCTCTTTACCTACTATTGCCAATCCAATTCCATTGAACAAGGTGCGCTTGAAGGATTCAATTTATTTGAATGCAATAAGAGCGAATATGGATTATTTGCTTAAACTCTCGCCTGATAGATTTCTTCATAATTATCATAAATTTGCGGGCCTACCTGTAAAAGGTAAAATCTATGGCGGCTGGGAGTCTGACACAATTGCAGGTGAGGGGCTTGGACATTATCTTAGTGCGCTTTCATTAATGTATGCGCAAACTGGTGATATAAATTGTAAAGCGCGTGTTGATTATATTATTGCTGAATTAGGACGTATTCAGGCAACGCAGCCTGATGGCTATATTGCAGGTTTTATGCGCCGAAGAAAAGATGGTACTATTGTTAATGGCAAGGAAATTTTTCCAGAGATTATGGCAGGTGACATAAGGTCTGCGGGCTTTGATCTTAATGGTTGCTGGGTGCCATTTTATAATTGGCATAAGCTTTTTGCAGGCCTTATGGACGCTGAAACACTATGCACCAATAAGTTAGCAATTCCAATTGCCATTAAGCTTGGTAATTATATAGAAAAAGTATTTGCAGCACTTAGTGACGAACAAGTGCAAAAAGTTTTGGCTTGTGAATATGGTGGCTTAAATGAAAGTTTTGCCGAATTATCGGTACGAACTGGTGATAGCAGATGGCTAAATTTAGCAAAGCGTTTATATCATAATGCTGTATTCCTTCCACTTGAAGCCCGCCAAGATAAGCTTCAGAATATTCATGCTAATACGCAGGTTCCAAAAGTTATTGGCCTTGCAAGGCTTTATGAAATAACTAAAGAGCCGAAATATAACGTGGCGTCACAATTTTTCTGGGATAGAGTAGTTAATCATCATTCATTTGTAATCGGTGGAAATGCTGACCGCGAATATTTCTTTGAACCAGATCATCAGCATGAACATTTAACCGAGCAAACCTGTGAATCTTGTAATAGTTATAATATGATGAAGCTAACAAGACATTTATTCTCTTGGTCGCCAAATTCCATTTATTTTGATTATTATGAGAAAGCGCATTTAAACCATATTATGGCGCATCAGAATCCGAAAACTTCAATGTTCACTTACATGATGCCAATGATGTCGGGTACAGCGCGAGAGTTTTCTACACCTGAAGATTCGTTTTGGTGTTGTGTGTTAAGTGGTTTAGAAAGCCATTCTAAACATGGCGATTCAATTTATTTTGAAGGAAAGGACACTCTTTTCGTTAACCTTTATATTCCTTCAAAACTGGAATGGGCGCAAAAAAATACCCAAATTGAGATGAGCACAAAATATCCATATGAAGGGGCGGTTAATTTAACTGTCACACCTAGTAAGTCTAGTGTGTTTCAGATTGCTTTACGTAAACCTAATTGGTCGCAAACCAAGCCAATCGTAATGGTGAATGGCAAGCTACAATATACTAGTGAGCAAAATGGCTATATTTTATTAAAGCGACGCTGGAATAAGGGCGATACTATTAATCTTGACTTTAAAATAGGGCTAAGTACTGAAATTGCTGCACCAAATAATAAAATGGTAGTTTTAAAACATGGCCCGATGGTTCTTGCTGCTGATTTAGGTGAAGCGCCAAAAAGCGAAGAAAATTCGATTTATGATGGCCCTATTCCTGTAATTGTCACAGATAATATTCTTCAAGGTATTAAAGTGACCGATAGTAAAGCTGCGCTTTATGAAACTAATAATATAATTAAACCTAATGATGTTAAATTAATGCCGTTTTATTCAATGTATGAGCGGCGCACCGCAATTTATTTTAATAATTACACGCCAAGTGAGTGGGACGAAGCAAAAGTTCTTATTGCACAAAAGCAAGCCAAGGACAAAGAAATCGCAAATCGCTCCGTGGACATAATGTATATTGGCGAAATGCAGCCAGAGCGTGATCATAACCTGCAATCTGATTTTTCATACCCTGTTATTTATCGTGGCAAAAATGGTCGTGATGCACGCAGTCTTGGATATTTCAGTTTTGAAATGAAAACTTCTAAAGCAGGTGAAGAAGATAAGCCTCTCGTACTACAAGTTACCTATTGGGGTGGTGAAAATAATCGAGATTTCGCGATTGAAATAGATGGTGTAAGTTTTGCAAAACAGCTTCTGCAAAACACTAATCCTAATGAATGGCTAGAGATTGAATATCCGATTCCATTTGAGCTTACTAAAGGGAAAAAGAAAATTACTATTCGCTTCCAACCAAAAAATGGAAAAACCGCCGGCCCTGTTTTCGGGATAAGACTCTTTACAGCAAAATAAAAAAAGCCCGCAGATTTTGCGGGCTTTTTTAATAATATAAATCTTCAGACCTTCCAATCGTTAATTGAGTTTGCTTTAGATTAAACAAAGTATCGAAGCAGTAAATAGTATTGCCAATATAATGGGAATTTCTTACTTTTATATTGAATTTAGCATGCATGTGATAATCGTATACGATATTTAATATAATATGTGTTGACACTTTTAAATATTTAATATCTTATAATTCCTTACTTGGATGCCTAAAGGCTTCAGTTAATTGTTAAATATAAGATTTAAGGAAATATAATGAAACTTTTTGGGCCTTTAAAAGGAATTCAAAATGAGCATGATGTCAATAAACGCTTGGCAAAAACTTTAAGTTGGCCGCATTTAGTTGCGCTAGGGATTGGCGGCATTATTGGAACAGGTATTTATACTTTAACTGGCGTTGGTGCTTCGGTAGCGGGCCCAGGGGTCATAATTTCCTTTGTTATTGCAGGATTAGTTTGTGCTTGTGCAGCTTTGTCTTATGCAGAACTATCAACACTTATTCCTACTTCGGGCTCGGCCTATACATATACTTATATTGCAATTGGTGAGATTGCCGCATGGGTAGTTGGTTGGGCACTTATATTGGAATATAGTTTAGCGTGTTCAACGGTTGCTGTTGGCTGGTCCGCGCATTTAATTGGCTGGCTACATTCTGGACTTGGGATTAATATTCCTGAAATGCTCCTGAAAGGTCCAATTGAAGGCGGTCTAGTTAATTTACCAGCGGTCTTAGTTTCACTAGCGGTTATGGGACTTTTATTAATTGGCGCACGTGAAAGTGCAACTATTAATATTGCTTTGGTAGCAATTAAAATTATTGCTTTAGGTGCATTTATTATTCTTGGATATCCGGCAGTTAATGCAGGAAATTTTGATCCTTTAATGCCATATGGATTTTGGGCGCATGAAGTGAATGGTGAAAAATATGGTGTAATGGCCGCCGCCGCAATTGTATTCTTCGCATTCTTTGGTTTTGATGCGGTTTCAACTTCTGCCGAAGAAGCTAAAAATCCTTCAAAAGATTTAACAATAGGCATTTTAGGTTCAATGGGCATTGCAACTTTAATTTATATGCTTGTAGCAGCAGTTGCGGTTGGCGCATTAAATTATACGGAAATTGCAAATTCTGGTGAACCACTTCCACATGTTCTTAGAACCCTTGGTCATCCATTAGTTGCATCACTTGTTGGTGGTGCTGCAATTGTTGCATTACCATCTGTAATCTTAGTGATGATGTATGGTCAAAGCCGAATTTTCTTTGTTATGGCGCGTGATGGGCTTTTACCTAATTTTATCTCAAAAGTCAGTTCGCGCGGCGTGCCAGTGGTTGTAACGATAGCTACTGGTATATTTGTTGCGATTTTTGCCGGCCTAGTTCCTTTAAAAAGAATTGCCGAGCTTTCAAATGCTGGAACACTTATTGCCTTTATAGCTGTAAGCCTGTCACTTGTGATTTTGCGTAAGAAAATGCCGGAATTAGAACGTAAATTTAAAGTTCCGTTTCATATTGTCGTAGCTTTATTTGCAATAATAGGCTGTGGTTATCTTTTATCAAGTCTTCCGGTCGAAAGTCAGATTTTCACACTTATTTGGATGGCAATTGGCTTGGTGTTTTATTTCTTATTTGGTTATAAAAATAGCCATCTTCGCAAAGCTAAAAAATAATACTTTTATTGGATAATTAATGTATAATTTCACAACTTAAGTAAATGATTATTTTGAAATACTTAATTTGCGATAAAAATATACAATTTTTTTATATAATATATGCTTCCATCTTTAAAACTGTTAACTGAGTGGTTTTGTCAATTTAAACTATAATTAAGTTAAAATTGCTGCTAATTTTAACAATTGAAAATACAAGGATAAACAAACGGGGTTTTGATTTGCGCTTAGTAGGCGCTTTATCCAGACCAACAGAATCCCACAAGTTTGCAACGCAAACGCAGTGGGACATAAACACATAAACACTCAAATCCTGCCCCCGCACCCAAA
>CAYUCW010000019.1:0-1798 GCA_964443435.1 uncultured Caulobacteraceae bacterium
ATTGGCGCCATTTTCGGGCCAATACCCGCTAAAACCCCAATCGGTTTAAAAAGATTATTTAGAGTGCTTGGGCGGATATTTTGGCGCATTTCATAAGCATAAATGATTTATAAAAACTGTCACTTATTATTTTTATTTCTTATTTTTCGCCATTCTTCAAGTTTTGGGACAATTCGCGCCTCTGCCCCTATTTCTTTTGGTTCAAATAATATCGGCTGCCCTAAACGCTCAGGGAAGCCCGAAAGCCCCGAAACACCGCCTTCAATGTCGTGGTCGTATTTATAGCCCTTGCCATAGCCCAAATCTTTCATAAGCCCTGTTGGTGCATTTAAAAAATGCTTTGGCGGATTTTCGCTTTGGGTTTCGGATGCAAGGATTTTTGCCTTTTTAAAGGCCGTATAAACCGCATTTGATTTAGGGCAACATGCAAGATGTACTGCCGCTTGCGCCAATGCAAGCTCCCCCTCTGGTGAGCCTAGCATATGATAAGCGTCTTTGGCGGCAATTGTGACCGCAAGTGCCCCAGGCTCGGCAAGGCCAATGTCTTCTGATGCCATTCTTATAAGCCTTCGCGCGATAAACATTGGATCTTCACCGCCATTAAGCATGCGCGTAATCCAATATAAAGTCGCATCAGGATCCGAAGAGCGCACTGATTTATGAAGCGCGGATATTAGATTATAATGCTCATCCTGTTTTTTATCATAGGCTGGTAATTTACGTTGGGCAATGCGTAAAACATATTTTAAATCAAGCACTTGTTCCTTTGGCTTCAAGTTTAAAACTTCACCCAAAAGATTAAGTAAAAACCTTCCGTCACCATCACAAAGGCGAATTATCCCTGATCTTGTTTCTTCATCTATTTCATCAGATTTATAATAATCAATTGCGCGATTTATTAATTCATTAAGTGCGGCTTCATCAAGCTTATTTAGGACAAAAACTCTTGCCCTTGATAAAAGTGCGCCATTTAATTCAAAGCTTGGGTTTTCGGTGGTTGCGCCAATAAGGGTCACCAGTCCCGACTCTACATAGGGTAAAAATCCATCTTGTTGGGCGCGGTTAAATCTATGAATTTCATCAATAAATAAAAGCGTGCGTTTGCCCATTTTTTTAAAAGTTTCGGCTTTTTCAAAGGCTTTTTTAATATCGGCAACACCCGAAAAAACCGCCGAAATACTTATGAATTCATAATCCGTAGCCTCGGCAAGTAATCTTGCAATTGTGGTTTTTCCAACCCCAGGAGGTCCCCATAAAATCATAGAAGACATTTTTTTATTGCTAAGCATTTGCCCGATTGGCGCATCGCTATTTAATAAATGATCTTGGCCAATAATTTCGGATATATTTTTTGGGCGCAAAATTTCAGATAACGGGCGATTATCTTCGCCCATTTTAATAGTTTCAGTTTTGAATAAATCACTCAAAGTAAAAGCAGTGCAGTAATAGCGCGATTTTGACGGGTAATTGTAACTTGACCTTGCTTATTGCCGCCAAGTTTCGCCTCTATGTCTTTAACCGAATTTATCGCATCGCCATTAATTTCAAGGATTAAATCGCCAACTCTGAATCCTGATTGATAACCATATGAATTTTCATCCACCGCAGTTACCACAACGCCTTTGGCAAAGGGATCTAGTCCTTTTTCATCGGCAATTGCCGGGGTAATTGTCGCAATTGTTACACCCGTAAAGCTATTTTTACCTGCTAGTTTCTTGGCGTCATTTGTGCCGCGCGGAAGCTCTGTAATAGTACCTTTGGACTTTAATATTTTACCAGCCCTGTAATATTCAAAAAC
>CAYUCW010000019.1:1898-4458 GCA_964443435.1 uncultured Caulobacteraceae bacterium
CTGTAATAGTACCTTTGGACTTTAATATTTTACCAGCCCTGTAATATTCAAAAACCGCCGATTCATTTGGTGCTTTGGTGGCAATTAAATATCTTAAAGTGCTTTCGTCATTCACTTCACTATCATTGACGCCAATTATAACATCACCGCGTTTCAAGCCCGCACTTGCCGCCGCAGAATTTGGATAAACTTCGGTAACTAAAACCCCAACAGGCTTTGGAAGGTTCATAGTATTGGCAAGCTCAGATGTAACCGATTGCCCCTTTACACCTGACCAAGTACGAATTACTTTACCTGAAGTTAACGCGCCATCAACAACGCGTTTTACCATTTCCGCAGGAATGGCAAAACCAACCCCTGCCGAAGTACCTGATTGCGAGAATATGGCAGTATTAATCCCTACAAGATTACCATTCATATCAACAAGCGCACCGCCTGAGTTGCCAGGGTTAATAGAAGCGTCCGTCTGAATAAAGAATGAATAGTCAGTAATACCAACATCCGTTCTTGCAAGGGCGGAAATAATGCCCGAAGTAACGGTTTGACCAACCCCAAATGGGTTACCAATCGCCAAAACCTGATCCCCAACTTCGGCATCATTTGTATTGGCAAAAGCAATTGGTGAAAGCTTCTGACCTTTGGTATCGATTTTTAAAACCGCCAAATCGGTGCGACTATCCGAAACAATTACGGTTGCCGGAAATTCGCGTCTATCGCCAAGCACAACTACTAATTCAGTTGCGCCTTGAACCACGTGATTATTAGTAACAATAATCCCCGAATCGCGAACAATCACGCCTGAGCCTTGCGATTGTGACGCCCTATCAGGAATGCGAAACGCGCCCCAAAATGGATCTACCGCAACCCTGCCCTTTTGTATTGAACGTGCATAAACATTCACCACCGAAGCCGACGAAGAACGCACAACTGGCGCAAATGATCTTTGGGCATCGGCTTTGTTTAAGGGAACAATTTTTTGCGGCACATCTGTAATTGGGGCCGATGAATTTTGTGCCATGATAATTGGCTTATCACTTACATTATCAATAAGTTGTGGTGCGGCCGTAACCGCCACCGCGCCAAGCCCTGCCGCAGCAGCAAGCTTTAAAATCATGTTTTTACCTCCATCAGCCATTTTTAACATTACTCAGATATTGTATTTTTTGTTTATTTTTCAAGCTCAAACTGTACATTTAGCTGAATTGATAAAACCATTTCACCACTTGCAACCGGTGTATCCATTGCCGCTTCTTTTGAAAATGAAGCCCTCGCCATTAACATTGGCATTGGTTGTGGTGCTTGATAGCCGCCAGATTCATTAATTGTAATTACTCTTTTAACTTTCATACCCGCAACTTTGGCATAAAGATTTGCTCTATCCATTGCTTTTTTCATTGCATCTTCACGGGCTTTATCAAGGCCAAGTTCTGGATTATCAATCCCAAAATTAGGGCCAGTAATATTATTAACGCCCTGGGCAACCAAAGTATCAAGTACATTACCAATTTTATCCATCGCTCTTACCCTTATAGTAAGTGTATTTGTAACTTGATAGCCAGAGATTTTAGGAGGTCTATTTTCTTCATAAACATATTGCGGTTGAAGATTAATTCCAGATGTTTGTAAATCTCTATCAACTATTCCTGCGGCTTTCATTGCGTTTAATGCCGCATTCATACGCACTGAATTCTCAGCCATAGCGGTTTTTGCATTTTTGCTTTGCGTAATAACACTTGCAGAAATTGTCGCCATATCAGGCGCTTGTTTAAGCTCAGAAGAGGTATTTATATTTATAGTGCTTGGGGTTTGATTATTGCAGCAAGTTTGCGCATTGGCATTTGCCGCTAATAATCCCGCACCAATTATTGCGCCGTATACAATATTTTTAAGGGCTTTTTTTGTAAATTGATTTGTCATTCTGATGCTCCTTTCACTATATAATGATTAAATGGATTATAAATCAAATAAAATGAACGTAATATAAATGTAATTTGACGAAAATATGCGGCAATTTCGTCTTTTGTTTGTCAAAAAATCTGCTAGATAGACTTTAACTTGATTTGCACTCGCAAATATCATTTTCTTTTAAAGATAATGGGTCTTTAGCTCAGTTGGTTAGAGCAGGCCGCTCATAACGGTCTGGTCGTAGGTTCGAGTCCTACAAGACCCACCACTCTATAACAAATTCCCACCTTCGCTATTATATGCTCTTCGCCTTATCCAAAAAGTCGAACAACTTTTTGGGGCTCATCGTGCGCTCACTCTGAAATTTGGAACATAAATAGGAAAATAATTAAAAAGCGTCGTTTTTAAAAATTTTCCACATATAAATGGTCGCTTTGCGACCTTATTTACTGAATTAGAAAATAGAAACAAATATATTCAATTTCGCTTCGATGAGCGCACGCTTGTGCGCTATTTGGTTCACTAATTTTCAAAAAGCGTGGTTTTTAAAACTTTTCCAAATATAATTGGTCGCTTTGCGATATTATTTTTATGTATTCTACACCGAACATAATCTTTTATAAAAAAGTATAACTAATAAGAAGCTTTTTGATAA
>CAYUCW010000019.1:4558-35802 GCA_964443435.1 uncultured Caulobacteraceae bacterium
ACACCGAACATAATCTTTTATAAAAAAGTATAACTAATAAGAAGCTTTTTGATAAACCTTCACATAGTCAATTTCCATTCTTGTTGGGAAGGCAGTTGGTGCAATACCTTTTTGTCCACCCCAAGCACCGCCTACGGCAATATTGAAAATTAAATGGAATGTATGGTCATAAGGCCAAGAATTATAATCGCGCCCATCTTTTTTTTGCGTATGGTATAGAACACCATTCACATAAAACGAAATTTCATAAGGCGTCCAAACCATTTGATAGCGATTAAAACTATTACAAGCATCTCTTATTTTAAGGCTTTTGGTTAGGTGTAATTTCTGTGTATAAGTTTGATTATTATGAATGCTTCCATATATCACATTCGGCGTATGACCGACATGCTCCATAATATCAATCTCACCATCTTTAGGCCATGCGCCTTTAGGAGATTCGCCCATCATCCAGAAAGCAGGCCATGCACCAAGCCCACACGCAAGCTTTGCCCTTATATCAAAATAGCCATATTGAAAGCTTTTCTTTTTTCGGGTTACAAGTCTTGCGGATGTATATTCTTGTCCAACCCAACCTGGTAAGCCTTTTAATTGCTCACGCCTTGCCTCAATAATTAAATTACCTTTTTCAACACGCGCATTTTCACGACGATTATTGGTATAATATTGTCTTTCATTATGCCACCAAAGATCTTGATTGCCTTCTTGAGAATAACTCCAGATATTGGGATCAGGCGCACCATCTTTACTAAAAGTGTCTTGAAATACTAATTTATAGCCTGGGGGCGCTTCATAGGCGTACCATGCAGGTAAGCTTGGTATTGTTTGCAATAAAAATGCGCTTATGCCAGACGACATTATATGCAATCCAGAAACCAAAGATGTAATCGCCATAATAACCCCGTGAAGTTCACAATAATGCCATGATATATCACAGATATCTATAAAAATATATCAAAATATTTGTGAAGAATTGAACTTAATATAATGATTTATAATAAGTTTTACTTAACTAAATATCCGTCTTTCATTTCATGTACAAAATCTGCAATTTCTAGCAAATCATGATTATGAGTAATTATCAAAATCGTAGTATGCGATTTTAAAGATTTTATTGTTTGAATTAGATTTATTGTATTTTCTTTATCAAGTGCACTTGTAAATTCATCTAAAATCAAAAGCTCTGGCTTACGGATTAAAGAGCGTGCAATTGCAAGCCTTTGTCTTTCGCCACCTGAAAACTTAATCGCGCCGTCACCAATAATTGTTTCAATACCATTTGGCAGTTTTTCAACAAAATTATATGCTTCGGCAAGTTTTAAAGCCTCAATTACTTCTTCATCTGTCGCTTCAGGTTTGCCAAGTTTTATATTATCTTTAAGGCTTGTAGCCATTAAATAATTTTCTTGTGGCACATAACCAATTCGCTTACGCCAAGATTTTATATTTTGCGGATCTAATACCTCGTTATCAAGATGAATAGCGCCAGTTTCAGGCCATAATAGACCCATAAGATTATCAATTAGAGTGGTTTTACCGCTTCCAGATGCCCCGATAATTGCCGTACATTTATTCTTTGGAATACTTAGATTAATTCCTTTTAGGGCGTATTCATCACCATATTTAAAGCTTAAGCCTTTTAAGCTTATTTCTTTTTGGAATGAAATCGGTGCGGCATTATTTTCTAATAATGTTTCCCTTTGTGCTTCGGCTTTTTCTGTAAATGATAAAATAGATTTAAACGCAGGAAGCGCAACAATCATTGCTTGAAGATTGTTTTGCAAGTCTGAAAAACGCGGCGTAATGCGCATAAATACAATCATTAAAATCAATATTTTAGAGAATGGTAATTGAAAATAAATCGAAGAAACATATAAAAACACACAAGCTACTATGCTGGTTAAAACACTACTCACCATTGTTCCGATTGAAGAAACTTCGGTAAATTTCAATATTTCTTTTTTAGTCGCATTAAGATTGCTTATAAATTGATTTATATATTTATCTTCTGCACCAAAGCTTTTTGTAATTTTAATACCAGAAAGAAATTCATTTATAGTTCTATATTGTTCACGGCTATTTGAACTAAATCTTGAACCATATTCAGCACTAAATTTTCGGATTGGTCTTTGTATCAAGAATATTAATATCCCTGTTATAATTGCAAACAGCGTCATTTCAAATGATAATGTGAAAGAAATTAAAGTATAAACACCCAAAAAGAATGCACTTTGAAATACTACTAATGAGGTGAAGATGGCAATCTGCACCCTATCAACGTCACCATTTATCGCATGCTCCATATCTGGAACACGAATAGTATTTAAAAAAGACCATTTTGCCATTGCCAGGCTATTAAATAAATTAATACGAATTGTATTAATTGAATTATGCATCATATCGCCCATTAATAATGAACGAACCCTTGTAAGATAAGAGCTTATGATAATAATCAAAACATAAACTGCTAAGACTACTATAATATCGGTTACAATCTGCGGCCCTAAAAATTTGGCAAAAATTCCTGTATCAATATCAACACTTGTACCATGCGTATTTTGACTTAAGAATGACAATATTGGCAAAAGTAGAAAAATTGAAAAATTCTCAATAAAGCCTGTGAATATAAGGATAAGAATTATTTTATACCAAGATTTTGGATTGGTTTTTATAAAATAACTAAATAATTGAATTGCTTCTTTAATATAAGCGCCTTTAGATTTGAATTTGCTAAAATCCGACATTATGCGCCTCTTAAATCCATTTTTACTAGATCAATAATTTCTGCTATGCGGTTTAAATCATTTGGAACTATGATTTTTTTGACAAAACCTGATTGCGCAAGTTTTGCGGCCTGAGAGAATACTTCCGCCCCTCTCCCTGTATTAAGACCTTCTTTCCCAAATCTGTGGAAATAGGAAAATCTAATTAAAGCTTGCAGGCTTTCAGTTACATTAAAATCGACAATTTTGGCCTCAATAGTGCCGCGCTCAAGCACATAAACACGGCCTAAATCAGTTATTTTATCAAGGAAATTTTCGCCAACATTATGTTGGCGCTTATCAAGCCCTGGAAACTCAATTTTTGGCATCACAGAGCTTCCTTCAATATTCACCACCGACGAAGTTTCTTCAGTGAATTTCATTTGTGGAAAGCCTGGAATAATTTTTGGCTTATCAAAATCAAAAATTGCCAAAACATCATCAGTAACAAGCGGGTAATTATTCACAATAAAAGTGCCGGCCGTTGTTGATTTACCGGCCATTTTATCGCCCATAAAGCCAATAGATTTACCATCAATATGTACCGCACTAGCATGAAGCACTAATGCACCCCTTAACTGAAGCACAAGAGCCAAAACCGTTCCAAACAATGGATATCTTATTAATTCCTCATTTATGCCATCATAAGGCTCTAGGATTATTTCAGAGGGGGTTTTGATTAAAAACTTGCCGACAATTGTAAAATCTAAATATTGGAAATCTTTATTGAAATAAAAATAGCCACTAGGAACATGTAGGTTCTCTGGAAGAATTACTTTTTCGCGTTTTACAACTACGTCAATATTATTTCCAATTGCCTTAGGGAGTTCGGGAAATTCAAAATCAGAAGCAATATTAAGGTCATATACTCTATAAAAATATTTTGTCATTATTTTCTCAATTTAAACCGCGAAGCCATAATGATAAAGCGCAAGAGCGCCACATGAACATAAATTCAAGCGGTGCAACTTTTGCGTCATCGACTTTAAAATTTCTATAGATTTCCTGTAACATTGATAGATTAACATATTCCCCAATATTATCTATATTTTGTTCAATTATTTTATCTAATTCTTCATAATTATTCGCCCTAAGGCCATCACGAATATGTTGGGAGAAATCTAATTTTCCGCGACGCCATCTTATTTTATCAGGAAGAACCCCTTCCATAGCTTGGCGCATAATAAGCCTCGTGAAACCTTTATTAAACTTCATCTCAGACGGGATAGAAAGGCAATATTCAACCATTCGTTTATCATAGAAAGGAAGCCTTATTTCAAGGCCATGTATCGCGGCAAAAAACTCATGAAACTCAATTGATTGTTGAGTGAATTTAGCATTTAAAATATATTCATGATATTCGGATTCATTTTCAGGTTCGATAACTTCTATTGGCTTAAATTCCAATGATTTTACCTTTTCCTGAAATTTTTCACTTAAAAGCTGGGCATTTTTTGAATCCAAGTTTTTAGGGAAAAATTTAGATGCCAAAAACTTACGAAGTGAATAAGTTCCACGTAAATTACAATATTTTGCAAATAATATCACAAAAGCATTAAGCCGTGATTTTCTAAGAATATCCTTGGTATTTTTTAAATTAACCCAAACACTTAGCCATTTTTGGCTTTGCGCTAATTCATTAAGGCGGCGCGTTCCATGGGAAACGATTTCATCGCCCCCATTTCCATCAAGAATGACACCGAAATTTTGAGATTTAATTTTTTCATAAACTAATGACATCATTTTTTGCCCTGGCGCAAAAAATAGTCTTCCTGCTTTATAAATTAAATCATCGAGTCCTGATAAAGGCCCATAATTGTCCAGAGGAAGGAAATTTGGGATATAACCCTTAGTTTTGGTTATTGATTCAATATATTCGCGTTCATTTAGTTTTGGATGCTTATCAAAAACCACGGAAAAGCTTGTAAGTTCTTTATCACCCATTGATGCTTTTGCACTTACTGCAATAGAAGAAGAATCAAGGCCGCCGCTTATTAGGCTGCAAACTGGCTTAATAGATCTAAGTCTGCATCTTACAGCTTCATCGAAAATTTCTTTTAAAATTTTTGGGCTTTTCACAGGAAATTTATCGGCCAAATGCTGTGGTCGCCAATAAGTTTGAAGCTTAGTTTCTAAATCACTATTAATAATCATGTATGAAGCGGGCGGAATTCTTTCAATTTCTTCAAAAAGAATTTTATCGGTTTCATTGCTTCCGGTATTTAAAAAATTTAGAATCTGTTCTTTTTTAACCTGATTTATATCTAATTTATCAAAACCATTACCAGGATTTAAAAGTGATTTAAAATCGCTTGAAAGTATTATTCCAAAAGCATTCTGTCTTATATAAAGCGGCTTAATGCCCATATGATCGCGCATTGCAAATATAGAAGCATTGCTTTTATCATAAATTATTACCGCATAATCACCAATTAAATGATTTACGCAATCATTGCCCCATTTAATAAAGCATTCTAATAATAGTTCGCTTTCTGAAATTTTAGAATCTAATGATAATAAAGAAATTAATTCATCGCGATTATCTATTCGTGCATCACAAACTAAATAATAATCATTTTTATTATAGATTACTGGGTTTTCATTATCTTCAGGAAGAATTCTTTTATAATTTATACCAATTCCAAAATTATCAATAACCTTAGTTTCAATACCTTCAGATCCGCGATAATCTTGATATTTTAGAATATAATTTAATTTATCAATAATGCTTGAATCATTTTTTTTAAGAAATAATGCCGCTATTCCACTCATAACATATTCTCTTTAAATTCTGTTAAAAGAGTGAATTTCTCCAATTGCTCTTCTTCATCGCCAACAATTACTTTATCACCACTTAATAGCCATGCGTGAGCAATCATTTTTTTATTTTCATCAATTGATACACCAACTTGTACAACAGACGCATAATTTCTTTTGGCTAATATATATTGCGCACTCATAGCGCGAGTAAGACAAGTAGAGCCAATAACAAATTTTGAGGCCCTATAGACCATACGTCCGACCCATGAACAATATTCGCTAGGCGGAGAATCACCATTTGTAGCTTTAAGTCTGTTTTTAAGATTTTTAAACGAATAAATCTTTTTATAAATTACAAAATAATAATCTATAATTATAAATTTAATAAGCGTTATAATATTTTTTATAGTGAATTTCGGTTGAACACTATTCATATTATTTTTTAAATTCGATAAGCTTGTTTTCTAAAAGTGAGCTTAGAGTAATATCTAGGTCTGCTTTTAATATATTTTCATCAACATCATATTCTTCAAGCATAGCGCTTAGAATGTCGTCAAATGATTTTTCTTGTAAAATTAAAGTCCAAACAAAACTACAAGATGGATTCATAGAAAAATAATTTCCAGAGTTTAAGTCCAATAATGCTTTACCGCCATCTAAATCGCAAGAAACAACATCTTTTGACGCAACTAATAGTTTTGTAGTATCCATTTTCATTCCAAATTAAAAAGCCCGCTATTTATAATAGCGGGCTTAATAATAAAGCATTTCTCTATTAAGAGAAAGTTAATTGTGCAAATGGAGTACCATCTGGGAAAGTAGCGTCTAAAGTAGTAGGTACAGTAGATGTAGCTAGAGTAGTAGCTTCAAAGCTACCGATTTTAGCAACTGCAGGTGCAGCGTAAGTAGTTTTAGTCATTTTTAGTCTCCTAGTATAGAAAATCCTATTAAGATTTCCATTTGCTCTTATTGCACAGCAAAATAAATTAATCAAGTGTTAATCGTATTTTTTATTAAATAATTAATACAATAATTAATAGTGCCACATTTTTATCTATAAATTAATCTAAGCTATTGTTTTTATATATTTATTTATTCCGTATAGGCATTAAAAACTGCCCAATTATAATGCATTTGTGAAAAAATACTGATTTTATTTAAATTAAATTTATTTATTTCTAAAATTAATTTCAGTAAATTATATTAATAGTTGTAGAAAATAAAAAATTCCCCAAATTGGGGAATTTATATTTACTTACAATAAGTTAACACCCTACTTATGGGTAACCTAAATTACAATTTTGAGTAAATTACCTTGTTTATCATGCTAAAACTTGAAAATCATGATAAATACAAACTATTACGCACATGCAATATAAATTTAGAATCAAGAATCAAAAAAGCCCATTACTTTTGTAATGGGCTTTATATTAAAATTTAATTTTAAACTTATGAGAAAGTTAATTGATTAAATGGTGTTCCAGAAGGAAAAACCGCATCAAGAGTAGATGGTGTGCTGCTAGAAGCTAAAGTGTTAGTTTCAAAGCTACCGATTTTTACAACCGCTGGGGCTGAATAAAGAGTTTTAGTCATAATATTAGTCTCCATATCAAACGAAATGCTTGATATTTGTATCTTTCTCACATTCATAGTTAACTACAGGTTAACATCCCTATTTAAATAATGAATTATTAGCACTATTTGTAATCTGCTTTAAAATTCATCATTTTTTTATGCTAAAAGATAATGGAGATCAAAAAAAAAGGCCCGCCATAAATGACGGGCCTTTTTGATTCGATACTAACTTCTATTAAGAGAAAGTAAGTTGTGCAAATGGAGTACCATCTGGGAAAGTTGCGTCTAAAGTAGTAGGTACAGTAGATGTTGCAAGAGTAGTAGTTTCGAAGCTACCGATTTTTGATACTGCAGGTGCAGCATAAGTAGATTTAGTCATTTTAGTCTCCTAGTACAGCAGAAAATAATGCTGTTCCAAGACACTATAAAAAAAATGTTTAATATGCAACCACAAATAACCAAGCAATTTTATGATACTTTTAGTATAATTTTAATAAAATTTTAATAAAATTGCATGGATTAAATTAGCAAATATTTACCATGCAAGTCGTTGTATTTATTATATATTTTTATAAGCATTGAGTCTTTTTAGGCTCGCGCTCAAAATCATTAAATTTAAGGGAAAATTTTCACTAAATTAAAAATACACATGTTGCATAAATAACACAATTAATTAATTCAATTTATGTAATAATAGGAAAAATATCTAGATTCAGTGCATTAATTAGTGAGCTACGCTTTGACTAAATTCTGAAAATGACCATCTAAAAAACTCTTTCGGGACATCAAGGATTTTATTATCACAAAGCAAAAATAGTACTTCGCGCCTTTTTGGGAAAGTCGTATTAGTATAATTCGCTTCTATCATGATGGAATATATCTCATCATCCTTATATGGAAGTGCGAAATCACCCGCAAAATATTTATCTTCAATTTTGAAAAGCTTAGATATTATCCTTGAGCAGAATTTAATTGAATTATTAAGGCCTTGAATTTTTGCTTCATTCCTAAGAAGTACTAGCTCCTCTACACTCATTTTATTTAGCGCAATCGCTAAATCTAATGCGTGCGAACCAATTGGGGTTCTATGATAAACCGCTTTTAACATATTTATAGTAGCAATTATGGCAACCATAGGAAGATTAAAGCTATCGACTTCTGTACTTCCAAGATTAACTTTAGCATTATTATCAAGCATACGCTTAATCTTTTTAGGCGCAGGACAACCAGGTTGTTGCATTCTATGGTGAAGATCGGCCGAAAGCGGAAGAAGCTCTTTAATAAAATAGTGCTGCTCACCTAAAAAGAATTTCCACCATAATTTTTCACAACCTGGGCCCAGTGTGAAACCTGATTCTTTTAAAATCTCACCTGCTCTATCAAAATCTTGATAATCTACAATGAAATCAACATCCAAAGATGGCTTTGCAAAATAATCGCCATAAAGAAGTTTTTGTTGAATTGGGCCTTTATAAAAATAGTGTTTTATACCGCCAATATTTAAAGCGTCATTTATTTTTTTAACCAAGTAAACTAGCCGAATATTATAATTATTAACTTTCTTATTTTCTTCGCTTATAATTTCGTGACCATCATAAAAATTATTTACTGCACGATTTAATATTATCGCTAATTTATTATTTTTGGCTGTAATAATTAAATCATTGGCTAAATCAGCATTATCTAGTAGCGATATATCTATCGCCTCCCCCTTAAGCCATTTCCCCAGTATGTCACATATATTCATTTGTTTATTATATTCAATTTTAAATAATTTTTATTTAATAATATACACGATAAACATAAAAAATAATATTTACTACTCTTGTTTGGCTAGTTTAAATAATATTTTCTCCTAAATCCTTATATACTGCCGCCGCAGAAAAATGATTTTGGATTGTATCACCTATTAAAGCCGAATATTTGAGCCTTAATTTTTCATCTTTTAATAAATCAACACAATGCTTTGCAAATAATTCTGGATCATCGGCAAGTAGTATGGAATTTTCAAACTCTTCTTTTACGCCTTGCAAAGTAACCGAAGTAACCACCATTGGCTTTTTATATCCCGCCGCCTCAATTAATTTAATTTTAAGACCCGATCCAAGAAATAATGGTGAAATTGCAATTGTTGCTTTTTTATATAATTCATCAAGGCTATCGACAAGGCCAAGTAATTTAATTCCAGATTTTAAATTATTGACTTTGCTACAAACATTGCCGGCTATAAATAATTTCGCATTAGGATTAGCCGTAATAATTTTATCCCAAACATTATCAATAAACCAATTTATTCCATCGGTGTTTGGAACCGCGCCCGAACCCACAAATAGAATTGAATCTTTAAATTCTTCAGTTTCTTTATATTCATAATCAATTAAATTTGCCGCAAGTGGGGCAATTATTGTTTTATTATTTTTACTTACGCGAGCAGCGATTTTTGCGCCTTCTTCTTTTTGAATAGCAATTATAATATTTGCATTTTCAAGAAGGCTATTTTCTTCGGCTTCGGTAATTATTTCTGTTGCGTCCGCTTTTCCTGTATTTTTAAACAGCTCATTCCTATCAGAAAAAACGTCATGAACTATGACCATGGTTTGCGGATTAAAACCTTCTATTTTTGGAAATGCCTTAGTCAAAAAGCAATAATCAGCGATTAAAGTTGTCGCGTCTTTGCTTACAATTTTTTTCACATAATCCTTATCGGATTGCGTTAGCGGATATGAAATTGAATAAGGCGCGGCCTTGGTAAAACCATTTTTAATAAGTTTTAGTTTGAATAAAAGCTTTTCTAAAAAGAATAAACCCGCCCCGAAATAAGGCGCAGGATTAGTGCAAAATACAAATTTCCCGATTCTTATGCTACTTCTATAATGCAAGCTTGTGAATATATTCATTTCATCGGAAAGCTTGAAAAACGGCAAACGTCCAAACATTGCTTGTGAACAAGTTACAAGATGAACATTGCCGCAATTCTCACTTAAATACTTTGCAATATCAAGAAGATACTTAGAATTACCAGCATTAGATTTAAATAATCTTTGGTTAGATAAAATATATATATTGGTATTTTTTTTCACTTTAATATCAATCTAATTTTTGATTTTATCATTAAATACTAGCTTTTTCCAAAAGCCAACCGACCACGCATAATGCATGATTAAAGCAGGATAAATTGCCTTTATCATTCGGCTTGATTTACCTTTAATTGCTTCAAGTATTCCATAACAAATTATGGCAAAAAGCCAGAATAAAAACGGAATTAGAAATATTATTGATATATAGCTAAAGAAAACAAGAAGGCTTGAAGGGAAAACGCCAATTGGCAATAATTGTCTTAATTTGATTTTTTGCTTATGCTTTAATAAATTCTGTGCACGGCCAGAGCCATAATTCATATATTGTTTAAATAGGCTTTGCGCGTCTTTACGCGGGAAATAAATAAGGCTTGTCTTGCCTGAAAGCCAAATTTTATAGCCCTTTTGTGAAAGCCTATAATCAAGTTCGGCATCTTCATTATGCGAAAATGAAACATCATAGCCACCAACCGCTTTAAATGCCGCAATCTTAAACAAAGCATGATGCCCATGATCAACATATTTGCCTTCGGCTGCCAAGCGATGAGAAGATCCGCCATTACCAAGCTTTGAATTTTGAGCATCGGCAACGGCATTTTGAAAGCCGCCCCTTCCCTGCGTATCCATTGAAACAGTAATTGAATCAGCGTCAATCACAGATATCTCTTCAAGAAGTTTTTGGCAAAAATCCCTTGGATATTCGGCGTGCGCGTCAATTCTTATGAAATAATCTTTTTCATCGCCATAAGTTTCTACTGCAAGATTTATTGCCGCGCTTTGGATTTTTTTGGGATTGTGAAGATAGATTATGCAATCATTCTTTGCTTCATAATCTTTAACAATTTCAATAGTGCCATCTGTGCTTCCACCATCGGCAATAATAATTTTTGCGCCATTATTTCCATAATCTGAAATAAGCCAATCCATAAGCCCGCCAATATGCGCGGCCTCATTAAGGCAGGGTATAATTATAAGCGTTTTATTATAATTGGTATCGGACATTATAAATTTTCAAACTTTTTTATTAATTCATTGCAAGACGCTAAATTCATTACAAAATTATCTAGTGGAACATTTTTTAATTTTTGTTTCATTTTAAAATAATCTTGCGATTCTAAATTATTAAAATAAGAACTTAATTCTTTTGCATTAATTTGCGCAAAATTTATGCCAATATCTAAATTATCCAAATAATTTGCAGTCTCTGCGCCTTTTTTAGCAATTGGGACGCTTTGATAATAACAACCTTCATAAAGCCGATTAGGTAAAAGCCACTCTGAATTTTGTCCTTCCTCAAAGAAATCTATTGCCCATGTAAAATCAATTTCTGAATAAATGGTTTCTAGGTCTTCTGGTGCTTTATAAGGCCCAAGGAAGCGAATATTATCAAACTTCGCTACCATGTCGTCAAAGTCAGGAATTTCGTCATAAGCCGGCTTACCGCGAATTATAATTTCTATTTTTTCGCCCAACGCCTCTGCAAGCTCACTAAGTATTCTAAGTGATTTCTTACAGCGGATAATTCCAAACCATCCTATTATAAATTTATCTTTGTTTTCAGATTTTATATTGATTTTTGGGGGAATAATTTCATTTGTTTCAATAAGTATTTTATTTTCAAGAAGTAGAATCTCATTTTTAACATTCTGAAGCTTATGAAAATAATTTTTTATAAATCCATTTGAACTTGTAATAATTAAGCTTGTGCCTTTTAAAAAATAGGCTTCTATCGCCCTAAGCGCGATGCCCATAAAATCTGTCCTAAGCATCATTCGGTGAATATCAAGACATTCAAATATAAGCTTAGAATTTTTAAAATTAGATTTTAAAAAATGCGCAATTCCAAATGATTCAAGATTACGGGCAATGATAACATCAAATTCATTGGCCTTAAGTGAATTTTTCAAAAAGCCATATTGCCTAAACGCAAGCTTTATACGCCCTAAAAACTGCCCATTAAAAGTCTGCCCCAGATTTATCGGGGCAATCCCGTGAATATCATTTATAGGCTCTGGGGTGCGGCGAAACCCTGCAATACTTAAATCCGCCCCACCCAATAAAAGCATTTTCACACGCTTACGAACGGCGGCATCACTTAAGTCATGGACAATATATAAAATTTTCATTCTATCTCAGTTTAAAACAGATTATAGTTTTTGCTTTAATAATCTTCCAATTTTGGTTTCAATAATTTGATAACTTATTGTCGAAGCAATTATAGAAACAGGCAGGCCAATTATAAAAAACAATGTTTGTGAATAATCACCTATTAGTGAAGGTATGTTTAAAATATAAAATATTTTCTTGATAATAGCATATAATTCTAAGATTAATTCAAATAAGCTAACATAAATGTATATTTTTAATACAAAACTAAATATATTTATTGCACTATTTCTAAATTATTTTCATAAAAAATTGCTTAAATAAATCAACGCATCAAAGACTTTGGAGGCGCAGGTGTAAACATTCGTTTATCAATTACCCTAGTTTTGAAGCTGTCTAGAATTGCAAACAAAGCCATGATTGTCGGGATACTAAATTGTGTAAAAACCGGAACTTCAACAAAACTTCTCATAATAGTATAGAATAAATACATTGTGAAAAAGAAAGTTACCTTATCTTTTTTAACAAAAATAACTCCAAGATTTTTAAAAAACCCAAGATATAAAATAATAGATTCTATCAACACACCTATTATGCCAACCTCAACCGCATTAGAAATATACATATTATGGAAGTGGAAACCACCGCGATTTTTAATTTGGAACATTGACCATAATTGCTCCGCCCCAGTATTACCTTGCACCCAGAATGCTTGATAACCCAAACCAAGAAGCGGTCTTTCTTCAATAAGCCTAAAGGCATATTCCCATAAATCAGTTCGCCCAGTAAGCGTGGTGTCTTTGCCAAGATTTACCAATAGCCAATCACTTATAAAATCTAAATTTACATAAAGAATAACACCAACGGCAATAATTAACATTGCAAGCATAAGGAAAATAATCGTCTTTAAAGTTAAATTTATGCCCTGAGTAATATGCAAAACAAAACCAAAAGCCAAAGCAGGGAAAAGTGCCATTAATGCACCCGCAGACTCGGCTTTAAAAAATAGTGGCAAACAAATTAAAGTTACAAAAGCAATGCCAATATTTAACATTATATTTTTATAAGGATAAAATATGGCGGTTACACCAAGCATCATAAGAATGGATAACATATCGGCAAATTGGTTTTTACTCATGAACACACCTGTCCATGGCCTGCCTTCGACATTGTTTCCGATTAAAAGCGATAAGAACAAAATAAACAAAAATAAATAAATTAGAATATCAATTAGTTTTTGCCTATCAAATCTATAGGATATAAGAATTGTAATGATAAAAGTTAATGCAAGCTGTGTCCCATATCGCAAGCTTAAGGAAGGATAATTGGACCAATAAAAACTTAATAAGCAAAAAAATGGGAAAAGTAGAATATACCAATTTTTACTAAGCACCGCAAAAGATTGTTGAAAGCCAGTAATAAAGAGAGCTAAACCAAATAATAAATATGCCCCAGCCGAAAAACCTTTAAAAACGGATTCTAAGTTTATTGCAGACAAACAAATAAAAATAAGAACATAATCAAGGTTTTTGAATGTAAGAAGTTCAGCTCCATGCTTTTTACGCATTATATTAAAGTTATTTTCGTTAGCGAGTTTCATTACAAACCTAAAAATTATTTTTATTTAATACCATATAGAATTTATTATACTAGAGCTATAATCTGCAAACAAATTAGATGCATCAATATATATATTTAAAAAATATTGTATTAAAAATATACATTTTTAGTAAATATTCACAATGACAAGAAAATTTCATATATATTTAAACAGTATTTGGTAACAAAATGATAAAATAATAGTAATTAAAAATAAAGAAAACAAAATTGACCTCTAAAAATAATAATTTTTTTGATTATATGGACGCATTGCGTGCCATCGCCGCAATATTGGTTGTATGGAATCATTCATGGAATTTACTTATTGATCATGACCATCAAACATTTAATGGAATTTGGAAAATTATAAATCTTAGTGCAAGTTTTGGTCACGATTCTGTGATTTTATTCTTTATTTTAAGTGGCTTTTTTATTGCTAAATCTGTACAATCAGCGGATCAAAGCAACCGCTTCACTTGGAAGTCTTATTCTATAAATCGTATATCAAGGCTTTGGATTGTGCTTATACCGGTTTTATTTTTAAGCTTAGCGTATGATTATATTGGAATGCAGACTGGCGCTGACCTATATGAAAAGACCCGCAATCTAGTAAATGAAAGCTCAATTGAGAGATTTACTTTAACAAATTTCTTTGCAAGCTTATTTTTCTTACAACCATTCTTAGCAGATCCATTTGGCTCTAATGGCCCACTCTGGAGCTTAAGTTACGAATTTTGGTATTATGTATGGTTTCCGATAATATATTTATGCTTAAAAACTTATCGTAAGCCTATGATTATTATACCATTAATCGGCTTTGTTCTTATAACAATGTATTTATTTGCGCCAGCCGCAAGATCCTTTCCAATTTGGCTTATTGGCGTTTTACTTTATAATTTGCATGAAAATTATAATAAATTTGAAGCTTTTATAAATAAGTTTAGACTTCCAATTTTGATCTTAAGTGTTTTGGTACTGCTTTTCTCATTTGTAATTTCAAGGACAATATTTGACACGAATATTTATGTTAAAGATTATTTTGTGGCAATTTCTTGTACTTGTTTATTAGTTTTCCTTAAAATTAGTAATATTAAATTTTCAAATATTCTTGAGCCACTTAAAACCTATGGCGCTGGTTCTTCTTTTTCACTATATTTGACACATATACCATTTATTTTTCTTGTGCTTGCTTATATAGCGCCAAATAGTGGTTTATTAAT
Organism: uncultured Caulobacteraceae bacterium; assembly: GCA_964443435.1. Taxonomy (GTDB): domain Bacteria; phylum Pseudomonadota; class Alphaproteobacteria; order Caulobacterales; family Aquidulcibacteraceae; genus Pseudaquidulcibacter. The sequence goes on from CAYUCW010000019.1 coordinate 19,658, forward strand.
AAGCATTCCAAGCCTTTTAATCGCAATTGCAATCACGTTAATTGCAATTATCCAAGGCTATATTTTTTCTCGCTTTACTGAATATAAAACAGAGAGTTTCAGAAAATATTTAAAAACCAAACTATCTTAAGCCCAAAATATTATCATAGAGGCAATATATAAATGAAAACAGGCGTAATTTTAGGCAGCAAACCAAATTCAAATGAAAATGATATTCCATATTATGAATATCAAAAAATTGCGGATGCCCCAAATAGTGATTTGCTATATTGTCCTGATGATTTCTTTTTTAGAAAATTCACAAAAAGCAAAGCAATTAATACCGCGCTTTATGTTGCAAGTATCGCCAAAAATTATGATAAGCTTTATTTTACCGGCGAAGATTATTCATTATTATCGGCAATATTGCTTAAATTTATGGGCTGGCGCGGAAAAATTGTTTCAATTTTTCATTCGGTTATTGCATCAAAGAAAAGCAAGCTTTTAAAACTATTCGGGCATGGTCTTTTTTATAAAGTAATCGTAGTTTCACAAAGACAAAAAGATTATTTAGTTGCCGAACTTGGCTATCCCGAAGATAAAGTTGTATGGCGCGCCAATTTTATTGATACCGATTATTTTAAACCTGATAAAACTGGCTTTACGTCTCCTTACCCATCAAAGCCTTATATTTTTGCATGCGGCCAAGAAGAGAGGGATTATATAACCCTTATAAAAGCGGCAAAAAATATTAATGCCGATGTAGTGCTTTCTATGCGTGGCTTTAGACCAAGTAGCCATAATATAGATCCAAACGATATTGCGCCAAATGTGCATATACTTACAGATAGGATTCCTTGGCGGACACTTTCTAATTATTATAAATTTGCCGAATTAATTGTAATACCGCTTAAAAATTCAAATTATGCCGCAGGGGTAACAGGGCTTATGGAAGCAATGGCAAATGCCAAAGCGGTTGTTTGCACTAATTCCGAAGGCATTGGCGAATATCTTGCCGCTACTAATGTTGGTGAAATTGTGCCGCCTCATGATATTAATGCAATGTCAGAAGCGGTAAATAAATTATTAGCAGATGAAAAGCTTCGTAATGAAATTGGCATCAAAAATCGCGAATGGATTATGAATAATGCGGACGTTAATGCTTATGGGCAATATGTCTTAGACTTATAATTATTTCACTACTATTTTTGCTTTTTTACGTAAAAATAATGCCAGTTTTGAAACAAATTCTGGTCGTGATTTTGCGTCTAATTTCCATCTTAGGATTTTTGCGGCATAATGCGTTGGTAATATAACCAAAAGATTCCACCAAATAAAATTAAATATGCCAATTGGTGCAAGTCGGTTTTTAATAAGTGCAATTGCTTTGTTTGCTAAATGGCGCTTGGTTAAATTAATTTCAGGTTCATCTGGCTTTCTAAATAGAATTGCCGCCATACATTGTTCAAGATTTAATAAATCGCTGTCGCCGAGGTTTTCATCATAAGGAAGACCCAAACGGTTTGAATGATCTTTAATCGCTTTATAGCGAACAATATTATGTTCAAGATTCCATCTTGCACGCTGGCTTAATCTTTGTTCAAATTTTGAATGATTTGCTTGATGCTGACGATAGGCGGAAATGACATCTTCAAAATAACTACATTCGCCATATAATGGAACAACCGCACATAAATAACCATCGCCGCCTTGCCTAAATTCCTCTTGCGGAATTGGCATTACATTTTTCAAATGACTCTTTGAGAAAACTAAGCCTGATGTTACCGTCCCTGGGTATCTTCCAAGAAAACGTAATTTCTCGGATGCGTCATCGCAATAAAAGTCTTGTTCTTTAGGTGGGTAAAGCTCTTTTATTTCATTGTCTTTATTAGATAAATACATTCTATAATTATAAATTGCGATTTTTGGATCGTAGTTTTTCTTTATAGTTTTAATGGCATTCGGAAGTAAGAAATCATCGGCATCAAGGAACATAATAAGTTCACCCTTGGCAATGTCAAAACCCTTATTAAACGCGGATGCGTGCCCAGAGTTTACTTCATTTGGTAAAAAGATAATTTTATCACCAAATTCCTTTATAACATTACGTGAATTATCGGTTGAACAATCATCAACAACAATAAGCTCAACGTCATCATCTAATTGTTCCAAGACGCTATTTATTGAATACGCGATATATTGTTCATAATTATAACAAGGAATAATAATGCTTAAATAAGGGTTTGCCATTAGATTAGAATTTCCTAAAAATAAGATGTTTTATATAATTTATATATGTTCCATCATATTTCACATTTTTAAAATTATATAGTGAATATGCAAATATCGCGCCAATATAGATAGTACCGCCAATAAATAGGCCAATAACTATTCGTAAAAGATCATTTAAGCCTACACTGGCAAAATAATAATCGGCAGAATAAACGAAAATAAACATAATCAAAGCAATCAAATAAATTAATAATGTATGCTTTGAACTTTGAAGGAATGACAATTGTGCAATTTTATTTACGCCAATTGTATAGAAAATTAATATTGGTATTCCCGCTAAGGCAATACCTAGTGCGGCACCATTTAAGCCATCAAGTTTAAGCCCAATTAAGACCGCCGCAACGATTAACAGCGATCTAAAGACCATTAGCTTTAAAAGGCTTTCTGATTGGTTATTAGCCTTTAAAAATGAATAATATCCATAACACGGGGCGACCAATGCTTTGGCAATTGCAAGATACATAAAGACCAAAGCCGCATTTTGGAATTTATCACCTAGCACTAGATTTATTAAAGGCTCTGATAATGCCGCCGCCCCAAATAATACGGGCACCAATAATACAGTATTAGAAACCGAGGACCAAATAAGATTATCTTGTTTGGTTTTTAAATCCGTAGCATTTGAAAAGGCATTTAATAAAACTTTTGAAAGACTATTGCTTATAATATCTACTGGCAAAGATGAAATGCGGTTAGATACACTAAATAAGCCTGCCGCCGATACGCCCGCAATACGTGATACCAAAATATTTGGAAACCAAACTCCAAAATAATTCACAACTTCGGAAAGTGTAAGATTATAAACATATTTAAAATATTGCGTAAGGCTTGAAAAATCTAAACTAAGCTCTGGGAATAATTTTATATTTAAGCTTACTATTAATATTCGGATTAAATAGAAAACGATTTGCTGAAATATAAGTGCCCAAACACCAAAGCCTTGAAATGCCAAAATTATAGCAATAACTGAGCCTATAATATCTGCGAATACTGTCAAAGAAGCGTCAAACTTGGTTTTGCTTTCTTTAATCAAATAGCTTGATAATAATTCACTTGTGAAGATTAGTGGCAATAAAAGTGAAATAACCCTTATATAATCTTCGGAATTTTTAATCCCCAAAAGATTACCAATAGAGCCTGCAAATATAAATATGATGATAATCATAAATGCCGATAGCACTAGATTAAAACTATAGGCCTTACGCCAAGCATTTATATTATTCTTATCAAATACTATGATTGCCGATGATAAGCCGCCATAGCCCGCAAGACATGTTAAAAACGCAATAAAAGCTAAACAAACATTGGCAATACCAAAAATCTCTGGGCTTAATGCTCTGGCAAGGATTGGTATTAAAAGGAATTTTAGACTAACTGAAATAGCTTGACCGATTGCCAAGAACCCTGCGCTACCGGCTACATTATTTTGTTTTGAGCTATTGGGCAAAATCTTGTCCTAGATTTTTTCTATTAGGCTTACATTATCACTAAAAAATGGTTCTAATGAGCTTTCATAAATTGCCTTAATTTTAAAATAACTACCGGTAAGAAGTTTAACTTTCCTACCGACTATACACGATCCAATACACACATGAAGTCTGTCTGTATAAATTGTTTCGTATTGTGATATTATGCGTAAAAAATCATCTGCGCCATCCATATGGTCGCCTTCGGTACTTATATCGCGGTTATTTGCAGGTAGACTATTTAAATCTAATCTTGATTCTTCGTCGGTTCTTAAAAGATAGCCAATTTCATGTTTTGGTGCTTCAAAATTTGCAAAATTTGGATTTTTACGAACTGTTGTATAAAACGCCATATCATGACAAAAAATTGAATTCGGTGAATATTCAATACTTTTGGTTTTATCACGTCTAAACATAGTGCCTTTTATATTGCTTGTATCAACACTATAGGTACTAGGTAAAACTATTAATCGATCTGTAAATTTAGAAATAAATTCAGAAATCTTTCTTCCAAAATCATAATATTCGCACCAAGCGCCGCCGCCACCATAGATAAAAAAGAATTTCTTTGGGCCAAGTAAACGCGGCAATAATTGAAGTTTTATATTGCTATAGCCAATATTTAATTCATGGTGTGGTATTTTATTATCATTCAAGAATTGTTTTGTAGAATAACGAATTAAACCATCACCGAAATTACCTGGATTAGGAATATAAATAATATCATACCCTGCAGATTTTTTCTTTATGATTTCGGCAAGATTTTTAAATTCTTCAATCACGATACATTCTCTTTTAGATTTCTTATAAATTTAGCAGGCACGCCACCATATAAACTAAATGGCGGCACGTCCTTATTAACAACAGCACCCGCAGCGATAATTGACCCCTCGCCTATTGTGACACTACCAACAATAATCACTCCTGAGGCAAGCCATACATTTTTTTCAATATTAATATTGCACTCTTTATAGCCCCAGCCTTCTTCTTCGGAATGGAATGTATTATGCGCAATACCTTCAATACTAACATTTGGACCAATTAAGCAGCCAGAAGCGATTTTACAGCTGCCCTCTTTTCCAACGGCAATCCTTAAACCTTCATTTATGAAAACACTTTCGCCAATTTGAATGTTTTTAAGATTACCATAGCCATAAAGTGAAATTGGCGCACGTATTTCACACGCTTTAATATTAACACCAGCAAGTTTTAGAAATTTCCAACGGATACAATCATATTTTTTTAATCTGACATTCAGATTAGCTAATATTAAAAAGAACCATTCTTTCATAGCTTAATTTTATTCTATTCGACGTAATAATCGTTATAGGCTTTGCTTCTGTAATAAACAGAGTCGCCATATCCATATCTAGATTGTTGCTTAACATCCATTTTAGTAAGGGCAACACCTGAAAGAACAACGCCAGATTCAAGCAATAGATTAATCGCGCTTTTGGTAACATTACGTGGTGTTTTACGCCAAGCACAAAGTAAAACAGTCGCATCCGCAAGTCTTGCAAGAATTCTTGTATCAACCACCGGCAATACAGGCGCAGTATCAAGAATTACCACATCAAATCTTGCTTTTAAAACATTCAAGAAATCGACCATTTTATCAGATCCAAATACGTCTTGCGAAGTAAATGAAGATGGTGCGATAGGAATATAAGAAATACCAGAGCTATCCTTAATAAGAATATCATCAAGCGTTACATCGCCGGCAATATATTCAAGTAAACCAGTTTCAGGAACATTATTAAACGCGCTACTGATTGAGTGTCTTCTTAAGTCACAATCCACAACTACAACTGACTGACCTGATGAAGCAATAATTTGCGCCAAACATACTGTAGTAGTTGTTTTACCTTCTTTTGGAACAGAAGAAGTAATTGCAATTACCTGAACTTTTTTACCTGCACGTGAATATATAAGTGAAGCACGAAGAGTTCTAAAGCCCTCTGCAAATGCCGATAATGGTTTCGCTTTAATATAAGAGAAAGGGCTACCTTTGAAGTTTTGAAACATTTTCAAAGTAGATTTTAATGTCGCAATATTTGCAATGTGCGGAATATAGAAATATTTCTCTGCCTCTGCACCTGAATTCACACCAAAATCTAATAGTCTTCTAACAAAAACTGAAATCACACCGGCAATAGTACCTAAGATTAAGCCCAATGCAATTGTAAGCGGCACCCTAGGTGAACTTGGGTAAGTTGGTAGATTAGCAGGTGAAACAACACGCGCATCAGGCTTTGCACTTCCCTCTTCCGCAGCCGTTTCTTTATAACGATTTAGGTAAGATTCATAAAGCGCTCTTACGGCTTCAGCATTAGTTTCTAATTGTCTTAGTTTAACCGAAGCAACATTATTTGTTTCTAAAGTACCTTTTGCAGCATTTAAACTTCCGGTTAAAGCTTCTAGTTTTTGACGTTGCACATCAACCTGAGCCGATAAGTTCGAAACAATACGTCTAATCTCAGCATTAATCTGATTATCAATATCTTCTAATTGTTTTTTAACTCTGATAATTTCAGGATGGCGCGGACCATAACGAGTATCTAATTGAGCAAATTCAGCACTTTTTTGCGCTCTCTGACCCCTTAGAGTTTGAATAACAGCAGAGCTTAGAGCCTCTCCCAAATCATCACCTGATGATCCGCGAGACATTTGGCGCTTTGCGGTTGCAAGTCTTGCTTCAGATTGCGATAGTTCCGCACGTGCACTTGATGCTTGTTGGCTATAGTTAGAAATTTCTTGCTCAGTTAAGCCTCTACCATCTGTAGATAATAATCCATTGGCAAGCTTATATCTTTGAACTTCTTCGTCAGATACCAAAACCTGATTTCTTAATTCATCAAGCCTAACGCTTAGAATTTCATTTGCACCGCGAGTTGCTTGTAATTTAGCTTGAACCTGTTGCTCAAGATAAACTCTTGCCCACTCATTAACAATTCTTGCAGATTTTTCAGCAGACAAACTTGTATAGCTAATCTCAATAATACGAGTTAGACCATTTCTTCTTACTGCTAATTTTGAAAGCACATTATTTGTTAAAGCTTGCTTGCGATACAGCATTTCAGTTGCACTAGGTGCAGGCTTATACTGAATTGCATTAGTTACTTGGTTTGCAACTTGTGCCGCAGCATTAGTTTCAGCAGCATAACCATTAAATTCAGGATCTTTATCTAGATTTAAGCTTTCAATTACTGCATTTGCAATTGAAGAAGATTTTAGAACCTCAACCTCTGTATCAAGCTGCGTAGTATCTATAGGAAGCCCTGAAACCACCGCTTCACCTGGAGTTTCATTGTATGAACGTGGGTCAAGCATGATAGACCCAGTTGATGTATAAAGTTTTTGAGCAGATACTAATGGTAAGATTACAATTGTCGCAACCAAAGCGGCAATAGAGAAGAAATAATTTGAATATCTTCTGAAGTTAGCAAAGATTTCAGCAAAGTCGATCACTTGCTGATCGCCCTTACTGTCTATAATATTTGTAGCCCCAGTATTATCCGTCATTTCTCTAATCTCTGTTTTTAATTTGTTACAAAAAGTAACACAATTAAATTATTTTCCAATTTTCATTTAGCATTAAAGCAATTTAATTTCAATTTTATTAAAATCCGTAAGAAATTCCAAGCCTTAATGTATTATTCTTGTATTCTGGTGAAGCATCAGTTCCAGAAGAACTTAAGCTATAATAATCATAGTTCAGTGAAGTTTTCACATTTCTATTCATATAATAAGCCGCGCCAAGCCCAAAATTATACCTTTTATCACTTCTATCAATCTGATTAAAATCACTTGTGGTAATCCCAAGCTTAGATGAAAGAATAATATTACGCCTTAAAGCATGATCTATATTAAATGTTGCATTATTATAAATCGAACCCGAAGAATTCAGTAAAATACTTTCTCTGATATTTCTTCCAACCGAGATACCGACACTTGTTAATCTTGTTGGAAAATATTTCAAACTACCATTATAAGAAGTGAATACACTATCACTGAATAAAGGGTTATCATAATCTTGCTTGGCTGTACCGATTGATACCTCACCGGTTAAAAGCTCAGTTAAGTCAAAACTTGTGCCTATATTAATATTATAGCCTTTTGAATCTCTATTTACCGATTTATCATCATAAGAATAAGAGTTTGGTGTAATACTTATGAAAACAGACTTATCAGGAGTTAAAGCATACTCACCTCTAAGTGTAAGATTGGCAACCTGTAAATCACGATAGTCTTGATCTATATTACTTCCATTGAATAATGAATTCACATCATCATAATTATAAGAGTTTACACTTGCCACCGCAGAAGCTTTTAAGCGGTTATATTCATGAGTATAGCCAATGCTTGCAGAATTTCTTGTATATTCTACTGCACTATCGGTACCATATATAGAAGTATCAAGACCACGTGGCTCAGTGCCGCCAGTAGTAGATACAGAACCGCTAATGGCACTATTACCATAGGTTTGCACTATACCATTAGCGCGCAAATCCCAAGTAGCAGTACTTTCTTCGCCATAATTAAAATAATTATTATATCCAACTTTAGCAGATGCATTCAAAGAATGACGCGACCAATTTGAATTAATCGATATTTCAGGTGTAATACCTACCGAAACATCAGATTTTTTATCACTCTCAGTATAAAATAAATTGTCCACCGCCAAGGTTTCAATATTAACCTTTGGATAAACAGTAAATCCACCTAGATTCATGCCGGTTTGCTTATATGCATTTGGAACACTTGAACCAATATTTGCATTTCTTTCACGGGAAAATGAAGAATTTTGAGCAAATGAATTATTAGAAATTAGAACAATTAAACTTCCAAAAACAAAAATAGGTATATTTTTTATAGTTTTATTCATAATCTACCTATCATTTTCAATTGAGTTATTAAATCTTGATTGATTTAAAATAGGCAGACTAACGCAAAATGACTCAATATTGGCATATTGAGAATTAGACAGTTTTAAAAATTTTCCCCAACCTATTAAAGCCACAATCACCCAATACCTATAAATTTATATTATTACTTACTTTTTAAATATATTTATAAAATAAGTATTTAAAAAGTCATATTTTTCCCAGTATAAATCCAATTAAATTAAAATTATTTTAAATTTTAAATATTTTTCTTAAAAATTGCCTAAAAATAACGCTCTGCAACTCTAATTACATCACCTGGCTGCACCAGAACATTCTGCCCTTGCAGAACTTCGATTTCATTAGTTTGGTTTTCATGCCTGATAAATACTTTTCTTTTATCAGCACGATAAGTATAGCCACCAGCCAAAGCCACCGCATTATCAACTACTAAACCAGTGCTAAATGAAAACATTCCAGGTTTAACAACTTCGCCTAGTATATAGAATGATCTATAAGTAATTACCTGTGCACTTACGCTAGGATTTTTAATAAATCCTTTTGCATATGAGTTTGAAATAACATCTTGAAGCTGTGAAATTGTAAGGCCTTTTGCATAAACCTCACCAATTAGTGGCATAGGTATTTTACCCTCACCATTTACAACATATTCACCACTTATGGCTTCTTCACCATAAATTGCGATGGAAATTTTATCACCAGAGCCCAGCTTATAGAAATATAATGAACTATCTGAAGTATTAGTTCCATCTTGAGAAATAACACCTGTATCATTGCGCGAGCCAACAGGACTTACCACTTGAGGAGCGTCAGAGCTTACACTTGGCATGCTTTGTGGCGCAGTATTAGCGCTATTTGATTGGTCATGTTTTTTGAATACGCTATCCGGAAACGGCTCTAGCATTCTATCAATAGTAGAGCATCCACCAAACACAAGCGCAATACTTAAAAATAAACCATTTTTTAAACTTGGCATAGACCTACCTATATAGTAATTACAAATTCGTATAAACAAGAATTGATTATTAAAGTCAATATATTATGAATTATTAGTGTGCAACGTAATATAATTACCTTTATAAAGCTTTAATGCAGTCAAATTGCCAGTTGCATATGCACCAGTGTCTATCCCAATGCGCCAAGGATGGATTTCCACCTCCAAACTTTTTGAATGACCATGAACGACTATGTATTTTGAAGGCCATTTAAAATGTAGGAACTTATCTCTTATCCATAATAAATCAGTTTCTGTTTGCTCTTCGATAGGAATTTTTGGATACACGCCTGCATGAACAAACAAATAAGACCCAAAAATTCTATATGGAATTAAGCTTCCTAGAAATGCGCGATGAGTTTTTGGAAGCTCTTTTACAAAATTTTCCCTGAACTTTTCCCATTTATCTGCATCTTTTTGAGGAAAAGGCGCTTCAATTCCATAAGATGCCGCCGTTGCAAAGCCGCCAAAGTCGCCCCATTTTTGACCATCATCAACATTATTAAGAAACTGAAGAAAAACTTGTTCATGGTTTCCTAAAAGGAATACTGCTTCAGAAAAGCCCATTTGCACATAATTTTTCTTTAAATATATTAAATATTCAATTGTTTCTTTAGACCAAGCACCCCTATCTATATAGTCACCTAAGAAAATAATTCTTGGCCTTATTTCTAAATCCTTGGCGTCTTCTATAATTATTTCTACTAAATCTTTTAATAAATCAAATCGACCATGAATATCGCCAATAGCATAAGTTGGTATGTCTATTTCCCGCTTATACCTAGGGGATTTATTTTTTCTAAAATTTAGAAAATCCAACCAGTTTACCAAAATAGACACCTTAAAAAAACTAATAATAATTCATTAAAAGAATTATTAAAAAAGAAAACAATATTTAGCTTATTAGTTTACCACAAAATTTGTACGCAATTTAACTAATTTAAAATAAAAAACTAGTGTTTCGTATAATACATAAACTAATAAGAGGAATTTGACTTAAAATCATGATTTGATTTGATTTAAAACAAGAATGAATGCAATTCACTTTAAATTTTACATTATATAATGCAAAGTGAATCAAATAGTTTAAATATGCTGCACCACCGCAAAATATTAAAATTTGAATTGGCATTCTTTTTGCAATGTATTATTTCATAATGCTTAATTGTAACAAAATTAAACATTTGTATATAAATGCAACATTAAAATCGATTTACATCAGAATAGAGAGAATCAAAATAAAAATTCAACAAATTGGGGAATTTTTAGATTTTAATTACTTCTTTTTAGATAATTTAATTGAGTTTAGTTACGCATTATGTATAAAAAACGAACAATTGTTAAGAAAATTAACGTTTATGCTGCAATGCAAAACAAATTTCTTGACTTGAGCCTTAGCTTTGTGTTTATAAAAAGATACTTAGTTAATTTATTTTAAAACTTGGTAGTAATATGTCGATTATGAGTTCACAATTTATAAAAAATTCTAGCAATAGAGCGAAAGCTTATTCAGATACTAATTCTGTGTCTGGCTATGAAGTTATTAAGCTTGGATTTAAAGACAAAATCAATAAAGCATTGATTAGATTTTTTGACGTTACTATTAGTGTAACTGCTATAATCTTCTTACTTCCTGTTTTTGTAATTACTGCTGCACTTGTTTATTTCCAAGATAGAGGCACAATTTTTTACGCCCAAGAACGTATTGGTTTTGGCGGTAAAAAATTCAAATGCTTTAAATTCAGAAGCATGCTTAAAAATTCACAAGAAATTCTGACTGAACTTCTTGAAAAAAATCTTGAAGCTAGAGCGGAATGGTCACGCGATCATAAACTTAAAAATGATCCAAGAATTACAATGTTTGGCCGTTTTATCAGAAAAACAAGTATTGATGAATTACCTCAATTATTTAACGTAATTAAAGGTGACATGAGCCTTGTTGGACCACGTCCAATCGTTCAAGATGAAGTTGTTAAATATGGTTCTTCTTTCAGACACTATATTTCTGCTCTTCCTGGCATTACTGGCCTTTGGCAAATTTCCGGAAGAAATGACATAGACTATAATCGTCGTGTTGCTCTTGATAGAACTTATACAACTAAATTTAGCATTAAGCTTTATTTTAAAATTCTATTCTTAACTATACCTTCTGTTTTAAAACAAAAAGGTTCATACTAAAACAAAGCCACCGTAAGGTGGCTTTTTTTATGCTAATATTTTTTAAGAATTTCACTTAGTATTTTCAAACCTTTGGTAGCTTCTTCAATACTTGAATGGCTAAAATTCAATCTTATTGATTGATATATGCTTTCTGGATTGGCAAAAAAATGCTCCCCTGGTGTGAAGATTACATTATTTTCTAAAGCAGATTCAAAAACTTTCTGTGCACTTATATCTTCTCTAATTTTTATCCAAAAGAATAAACCGCCTTTTGGGCATTCCCATTCAATATTATTGCCAAAATGAGAGTATAAATTAGAAGCGAAATTATCACGTTTTAATTTATAATTTGCGATTATTTTATTTATATGAGTTTTGCGTTCCGAAGACTTTAGAAAGTCTATAACCATATATTGGCTAAGCCGGTTTGTATGCAAATCCGCCGCTTGTTTTAATAATGTTAAATACCCAATCAAATCTTTTGAAGCGGCAATATAGCCAATCCTTAGTCCTGGGGATAATATTTTAGAGAAAGATCCTTGATATATCCAAGAACCATTGCGCATAAATGAAACACAAGGTTCTCTATCGCAATCATCAAAAGCTAATTCACGATATGGATCATCCTCAAATAAAATTGTGCCACTTGCTTCACATTTATTTGCAAAGCTTTCTCGTGCTTGATTAGTCCAGCATTTTCCAGTCGGATTTTGAAATGTTGGAATTACATATGCAAACTTGGGATGATTTTGCTTGCTCCATTGTATATTTTCAATTTGGGAAGGTATTTCTTCGAAACTTGCGCCAAAAAATCTAAATACTTGTAAAGCCGCCAAATAAGTTGGGCTTTCTAGTGCAATACTTGTTCCATTATCAATCAAAAGCTTTGATACTAAATCAATCCCCTGTTGAGAGCCTGAAAGAATAATTATTTGATTTTCATCGCAATCTATATTCAGATTATTTAAATCTTGGGAAATAAGCTTTCTTAATTCAGGCTCCCCTTCACTTGGCCCATATTGCATGGCGTTTTGCAAAACATCATTACCAGTAAAATTAAAAAAACTTTCTTCGGAAGGTAATCCACCCGCAAAAGAAATCACTCCTGGCTTCAAAGAAGTATTTAGCATTCGTCGAACTGGTGAAGCTTTTAAATCGGCCATTCTTTTTGAAAGATTTTCCATAATTATTTCCATTTAATAACGTCAAGTTACTTGACCCATTGACAAAATGGCATAAGCGAAATAATATGTCAATATGGTTGACCCAATATCCGAACATGAACTAAGAAACTCGATTGAGCTTATGTATTTTGCATATCGCGGATTTACATCTCATGCCGATAAAATATTGGAAGAAAAAGGGCTTGGTAGGCTTCACCATAGAATACTATATTTTATAGGTCGTAATAATGGCTTATCGGTTTCAGAATTAATAAAGATTCTATCCATAAGTAAGCAGGCTTTGAATGCGCCGCTACGCCAATTAATTGAACAGGATTATGTTTCTACAAATACCGATGCAAAAGACAAACGACTAAAGCGACTTTATCTTAGTGAAGCGGGCAAGGCTTTGGAAATCCAATTAATTGAAAAGCAAATGCAACAATTATCCGAAGCGTTTTCAATAATTGATAATAATGAATTTATGGCCTGGCAAAAAATTATGTCTAGTTTATCAAAAAGCTAAACTAGTTTGTTCGTGAGCGTGTCACAGATAATGACACCCCTGCCCCCATTAAAACGGCAAAATATCCAATGATTGCCGGCTCTTTAAAATCAAAGAATGAAATTCCTGATATTACAAATAAGGCATAAACACAAAGAATGCCGATTAAAACCGAAGATCCAGTTTTGCCGATGACAATATGCTTTATAATTGGTGCTATCGCAAAGAAATTTACGGCAAGTAAAATGAAAATACCAAATAAGCCTGCTTCAATGAACCAAGTCGCAAAAATATTTAGACTTATTGGACGGACAATCTCTGGATTAGTTTGTGCAAGGTTTGCTATCACACTATCAATAGAGCCAAAACCATTGCCAATTATAACCGTTTGCAAATTATGATCTAGGCTTCTTAAAGAGAAATTACCTGCAGTATTAGTGACATCAGTAACAATATGATTATTAAACACAAAAGTGCTTATTAAAAAGATTGTGCCTATAAATGCATTAATGACTAAATATTCAACTAATGGATAATGGCTTCTAAAAATAAATAAGCTACAGATGATTATGGCAATATTAAATGCATGGGTTGGTTTTGGTGCGCCAGTTAATAAAAGCGCGATATATGAAAATATAAATGCTAAGAGCGGCATTAAATTATTATAATTAGTAATTGAAAAAGTTTTTGTTTTTACAACTCTTCTTAAAAGCCTTGTATAAGCAAATATTGCTAGCGATCCAAAGAATATGGCCGCATTTGACTTATTTGCAAAATTAGCAACAAGATTATTATTATCCGTAACAAAGCCATCAAATAATCCAGTGCTTTGAAGGAAATATAAAATTATAGAAAATGCCGCATATAAAGCACCTGCAAACAATAATAATTCAATTAAATCAGTGGCTTCGTCTTTATCTTTTGACATTCTATAGCCAAGAAGAAAAGCGGCAATAATACCAAATAATTTAGGTATTTCTAAGAATGAATCTTTTGGACTATACAAAATATTCATTCCCAAGAGAGACATGATTTGCTTAAGAATTATATAGGCAATAAATACCGCAATTAGAAGTAATAATATCCTAAAGTAATCATAGCTTGAATTTACGCGATAAATTTTCTTCTCATAAAAAAATGAAAACATACAAAGTAAGCATAAAAGGAATGAATATACTAGAGAAAGCAAACCATTCTCGGGACCTGCAAGCTTAACAGCGAACCCTAAGAAAAGTACCGCGATTGTAGCTAATCGCAATCTTTTTGATATTGTTACGTTTTTTTCTTGCAATATATTTCCAGTTTTTATTTATATAGATTCGAATTATGGCAGAATAAAGCCAATTTAACTTATATAATATTAAAATTCTTTCTTTTATCCAAATTATATTTCTTAATACTTCTTGAATATAAAGGTAAAATTGCCATGAATATTCCAAGGAAACCCATTAAGACATCCATATGGCTTGGAATTCTTCCAGTAATAATCTGTATAACTTCTGTCAGTGTTACAAAAAAAACCATACCGAATAAAATATCAATCTTTCTCATTTTTTGAATACTGAAAAGTGCAATTATCGTTAAAGTATAGAAAAGCCCTACATGCATCACTTTATCCGAAACACCTAAGAAATAAGTGTCTTTTAAATTTGGGATAAATAAAAAGAAAGATGCTATACTAAACGAAATTATACAAATTATTCCACCAATTATATCTCTTGGGCTTAACCTAATCATATTTAACCAACTATTTTTAATTTTTAATTTTAAGTTTACTATAGTAAAAAAATGTAGAAAATATTACTGTATTTGTGAACTGAGCAATTAATTTGACAAATTTGCAATTTATATAATCATACTTAAATAAAAAAGCTAAAAAAGTTTCAATGTGGGGGTTTAAATGTATAATTCAAATACATCTAAAAATACAATATTGAATAATATTGTAAATATAGAGTCTGGCTCTAGACCTTTTGGTATTTTCGCAAAGAATATCTCTCATAAAATTAAGCTTTTTTTTAATTCACCCAAAAAGATTCCATTTATATGGACGGCATTATTTGTTACTATATTTTGCGCACTTTTTTGGTATTTTATTTTCCAATTAATATTCTAAGCCGCAAGCCCTTGTAAGAACGTAATTGCTTCGGCTTCGATTGCTTTTTGACCGCCACCAAATGTCGCTGAATAAGGGTGCAATCCATCAAGTGATTGATAATATCCACTTGGTATTAAATCGAATGTATCGCCAATTGCAACGGCATTTGGCGGAGTATCAAATAGAGTAAAGCCAGTAAGAGCATTTGATTTTTGTGTTGCGATTAAATGCCCAATGCCGATATTTGCACCGGTGCGCCAAACTAAATAGCCTGCGCTTGCTGTATCATTTGCGGCTGTATAATCAGTTTTAAATGAGTTTGCTGAATTAAGACCAGTAACACTTAAACCTAATACCTCTTGACCAAGTGAAGCTTTTTCTTTGCCTGTTGCCCAAATGCCCGAATTGCGTGAGGTTTCAAGCCTATCTGCCCAATCAATAAAGCCATCAACATTGCCGCCCCTTATCCAATCATTAATAAGGGCTTTCTTAGATGCGCCCCCTGCTTCATAACCTGCTACTGGAACTTGAAGCCCGATATTTGTCCAAGTATGCGAATTTGAACTATCTGGCCTTCTTACTGC
>CAYUCW010000020.1:0-3663 GCA_964443435.1 uncultured Caulobacteraceae bacterium
GGCATGACACGCTTTATCGAAAGCCTGAAACATTGGCGTAAAAAGCGCGAAGAAATAAGCCATATTGAACTTGCCGAGCTTATACTTGATGAGTCTGGCTATATTGATATGTGGCGCAATGATAAAAGCCCAACCTCACAAACGCGTATTGAAAACTTGCAAGAGCTTGTAAGGTCAATGGGGCAATTCGACACCCTTGAGGCCTATCTTGAACATATCGAACTTGTGATGGATATTGACCGCGAGGCCGATGGCGATGCAGTGCAAATTATCACACTTCATGGCGCCAAAGGCCTTGAATGGCCTGTGGTTTTTCTTCCAGGCTGGGAAGAAGAAGTATTTCCTTCCCCACGCGCAATTAATGAAGGCGGGATAAAAGCATTAGAAGAAGAACGCCGCCTTGCTTATGTTGGCATTACGCGTGCCCGTGAAATTGCACGTATAAGCTTTGCCGCCAATCGCCAGATTTTTGGCAAATGGCAAAGCGTTTTACCAAGTCGATTTATTGATGAGCTTCCCGAAGATGCGGTCGATGCGGTTTCGGAAACGGGCTATTTTAATCGCCCTGCATTTGGCGGCAATAGTTTTGATGGCTATGAAGCCGGCACAAGGGGCGCGGGTTTTATGCGTGCGCAAACCATGAATAGCCCAAGAAGCTTTTCAAGTGCCCCAACCCTTGAGGCCAAAGCAAGAGTAATAAACCAAGCCAAAGCCAATCATAGTTTTAGTCTTAACCAAAGAGTTTTTCATGATAAATTTGGCTATGGCAAAATTATTTCGCTTGATGGCGATAAATGCGAAATCGCCTTTGAAAAAGCTGGAGTTAAGAAACTTATCGCGAGCTTTGTGAAGGCGGTTTAATACTCACCACCAAGTTTTTCTTTAAACTTACAATAGCTTACGATTGTGCACATATTGCATTTGGGTTTTCGTGCCACGCAAACATAACGCCCATGAAGTATAAGCCAATGATGCGCACCAAGTTTAAATTCACTTGGTATTATTTTTTCAAGACCTGTTTCAACTTCATCGGGGGTTTTGCCTTTGGCAAGACCTGTACGATTTGCAACCCTAAAAATATGAGTATCAACCGCGATTGTTGGCTGCCCAAAGGCTTCGTTTAAAATAACATTTGCGGTTTTACGCCCCACCCCAGGGAGCGTGATTAATTCTTCCCTTGTTTGCGGCACTTCGGAATTAAAATTATCAATAAGCATTTGCGCCATTAAAATCGCATTCTTGGCTTTATTGCGCCAAAGCCCAATGGTTTTTAAATATTCGCCCAAGCCGTCTTCGCCAATTTCCACTAAATCTTGCGGAGTGTTTACTTTTTCAAAAAGGGTTTTGGTAGCTTTATTAACGCCAACATCGGTGGATTGCGCCGAAAAGGCCACCGCGCATAATAAAGTAAAAGGATTAGTATAGTTTAATTCGGTTTTTGGATTTGGCCTATCATGCGATAATTGCGTGAAAATTGCCAAAACTTCGTCTTTTTTTAGTCTTGCCATTCACTTCCCCAATTTGGCGGAACAAAATCACCACACGCAATAAAATAAGGATTAAGATGTAAAACGCCATTATCATTACCGCCATATCTTAATGGCTTATGATTTAAATCTAGGACATTGCCCCCTGCGGCAGTTAGGATTGCATCCCCCGCCGCTACGTCCCATTGGGCAATGCCGCCAAGCCTTGGGTATATATCATATTTCCCTTCGGCAATAAGACAGAATTTTAAGCTTGAACACATTTGGGTATTATTAATTTCACCAAGTGATTTAATATATTTATTATTTGCTTTGGTTTCATGCCTTCTTCCTGTGACAAGCCTTATCGGGTTTGACATAGACGAATTAACGTAAATTCTTGTTTTTTGGGTAATTTTGCCATTAATCACTCTAAGCTTATATGAATAAGCATCAATATCACCATAATATAAATCGCCAAATTCAGGGGCATAGATTACACCAATTTTGGCTGTTCCATTTTCAACATAAGCAATATTTACGGTATAGTTTTTACCTTTTTCAATATAATCCCTTGTACCATCAATTGGGTCAATAATGAAAAACCTATCATAATTTATTTCACTTGCATCTAAAGATTCTATTGTTTGACCAATATGGTTTTCAATAAATTCTTCTTGGGTTTCTTCGGAAATTATTGAAATATCAAAATTTTCTTTGAGCGCGTTTATAATTATACGATTGGCTATAAAATCCGCCTCAGTAACTGGTGATGCGTCGGCTTTTGCATAAGCCTTCACCCCAAGATTTTTTATTTTAAAAATCTCATCGCCTGCTTTAATCGCGGCTTCGGTTAGTATTTTTTCAAATTGGCTCATGTAAAATATTAAAGCAAAATAAAAGCCGCCCGAAAAGGCGGCTTAATGTAAATAATGACTTCACTATTAATTTTGGAATAAACTTAATAGAGTTTGTGGTGATTGGTTGGCTATCGAAAGTGCTTGTGTACCTAATTGTTGCTTAACCTGTGCCGCTTGAAGTTTTGCCGCCTCAACCGCCATATCCGCGTCAACAAGGTTGCCAATACCCGAAGTAATATTGTCTTGAAGCTTAGTCACAAATGTCATGTGGCTTTCAATACGTTTTGCCGAAGCGCCAAGTCTTGCCAATTGGCTATTTATATATTCAAGCGAAGCGGCAACCGCATCGCGTGCCGTCCCTGCCGCAGCCGCAGAGGTCAAAGCATCTGTTGTTCCAAGATATACATCAGCCGCAGGGGACGCTGGCGCGGTACCCGCACCAGTAACCAGTCTTAAATCAAGAATCGGAAGATCTATGGTTAAAGATCCTGTAGTATTTGCAAGAAATGTATAGTTTGCCGCGCTACCATCAAGTGCATTACCACCATCAAATGAAGCATTGGCAATTACAGACGCAACTTGGTCTCGCAAAGCTATAAATTCATTATTATATGCCGCACGTGAACTAGCAGATGCCGAAGGGTCAGAAGCCGCAACCGCCTTCTCACGCATTTGTGTAAATATATCGGAAATAACCTCACCCGCAGCCATCGCAACATCGGCGATTGATTTGGCGCGGTTTAAACTCATGTTAACTGCATCATAAGCTGAACGCTCTGAACGCTGTTGCTGCGCTATATTATAAATCGCACCATTATCTTTAGCATTTGAAACTTTAAGGCCTGTATTGATTCTGGTTTGAATCATTTCCAGTTCTTTATTAGTTTTGTTCAAATTTTGAAGTGCGGTCATTGCCCCAATATTAGTTTGAACGCTTGTCATATTATTACCTAACTATAGAATCAGTTGCTTTATACTAAAGGTTCACACCAAAAAGGAAAAATATGGTTAACAAAGCGGTAACCATAAAAACAATTTACATACAATACTGCTTATAGTTAGCAAAAAGTAAACTTTTCAAATACCTGTTAGGAATAGGGCGCAATTTATAAGGCTTTATTGCAA
Source organism: uncultured Caulobacteraceae bacterium (assembly GCA_964443435.1). Lineage (GTDB taxonomy): Bacteria > Pseudomonadota > Alphaproteobacteria > Caulobacterales > Aquidulcibacteraceae > Pseudaquidulcibacter. The sequence goes on from CAYUCW010000020.1 coordinate 3,452, forward strand.
GTAAAAATCAAAATTAAACTTGATTTTAAAAGTAAAATTTCCGATAAATAATTATTGGGGATAGTTATGAGAAAATTTGGATTTGTTATTATAATTAGTTTTTTGTATGCAAGTGCTGCTATTGCGCAAACTGGTGGATCAATTGTTCCGCAAAACAGCAAGACTGATCCTCGTGATAAAACCTATGAGCAAGCTAGTGGTGACAATAAAAT
>CAYUCW010000020.1:3763-16599 GCA_964443435.1 uncultured Caulobacteraceae bacterium
AAGAATTAAGTCGCTGTGGTGCTGAACTTAATAATTTCTCCAATCTTTATGCCGCAACTGACCCTTCTATGAGTAATCAATTAAAGCAAACTGGTGTTATACTCGCGAAAATGGGCATTATGCGCTTGATGAATGACCGCATTCTTGAACAAGCCAAAGCCCAAGAATTATTCAATATTTATATTTCAGATATTGTTGAATCAAGAAATCGCTCGAATATGATTTTTCTTTCGACCGAAAAAGAAAAATCACTTACACAAGAAGGCACAATTTTTAAAAACACCAGTCGAATATATAATGAATGTGGGCAATTAGGTCAGAAATACCAAACGACTTTTGCAGATGAATTCAAATCACCAAAATAGAGTTATTGCGCGTCCTTTGGAAACGCGGCCTTATATTCAATTCCAATTTTATTACATAATTGAATTTGCTCTTTTTGATATGAATCTAATTCTTTTGGATTTTTAATGTCTTCTATTGAGAACACATAATACTCTATCCATTCACTTGCCTCATCGGTAGCGTTTTTTTCGGCTTCATCATTGCTTAATCCCTTATCAAGAATAAGACGCTTTTTGGCAAGATTTATAAATCTATTGGACTCATCTTCTAGTGCCAAGGCGCGCTTTGGATCTTTCTCTTCTAAATCCATTGATACACCGGCTACCGTTCCGCCACACGACGCAAGTTCCTTCCACCAAGATCTAACCTGAGTTTTACCCGCTAAATCTTTATAACTTCTAAGTTTTTCTTCTGCATTTACGCTGATTGATGTAAAACTTAATAGCACAATAATAGAGAATAATAATTTTGATTTCATAGTAATAAATTATAAAAAAGCCGCCTTTTGTCAAGGCGGCTATTAAAAATTATAAATGATTAATCATTTGCGCCACAAGTGGATGGCGAACAATATCTTGAGAACCAAGTCTTACCACCGCAACATCTGAAATATTTTCAAGCTTTTGCGCGATTTGGGCAAGTCCCGACATTTCAGGAAGCAAATCGGTTTGTTGCGGATCGCCCGTCACAACCATAGTAGAATTCCAACCCAAGCGAGTAAGCAACATTTTTAACTGCCCATAAGTACAATTTTGCGCTTCATCAATTACTACAAATGCATTATTTAAAGTTCTTCCGCGCATAAAACCAACTGGTGCAACTTCGATAATACCTTCCGACATAAGCATTTTCATACGCTTTGGCGAAAGCCTATCAGATAAAGCATCAAGCAATGGTCTTAGGTATGGGCCAAGCTTATCTTCAACATGCCCTGGTAAATACCCCAAAGACTCACCGGCTTCAACCGCAGGTCTTGAAAGAATAATTCTTGAAACTTGATTAGATTCCAAAGCCTCTACCGCTTTTGAAACCGCAAGATATGTCTTACCAGAACCCGCAGGTCCAAGTGCAATAACCATAGGATTATCGGCGATCGCATTTAATAAAACTTCTTGTCCTTCAGAGCGCGGCTTCACATGCCTTAAAAACCTTTGATCCCTCACTGGTTCTTCTTCTGTCCCAACTGGCGACCAACCAAAAAGTGAACGAACATTAGTGTCGTTATCATTATTATCACGAGTTCTGCGCGGATGTGTACGTTTAGTCATTGGGCACCTCAATAAAGCTATTATAAATATGAGATTGAAGAAGGTTTTTCGCAATAGGTAAATTGCAAAAACTTAAGTAAACCAAGTAATTTTCAAGATATATTTTTTTTTGAAGTAATTTTTCTAGGGCCAAGAATTTCGTTTTGAAATTCATGGTATTAATGCTTACAGTTTGGAAAATCCAAATCAAACATTACCCCTTTCTTGGTTCACCAAGTTAGAATATAAGATTCGCTTATATTCTCACTTAGCATTGCTGCTAAAAGATTAACTAACCATTAATGTCACAAAAACATGACAAAATACTAGGTATTTCACAATGACCGCATATAAATTAGGCATCAAGATTCCAACTTATCCATCTTCAGGTAATTATTGGTATGCACCCAATGCAAGTATTATTGGCGATGTAGTTTTTAGTGAAAACGCAAGTGTTTGGTTTAATGCAGTTTTGCGCGGCGATAATGAGCCTTTAGTAATAGGTGAAAATTCGAATATTCAAGATGGTGCAGTTCTGCATACGGATATGGGCTGCCCACTTATTATTGGCAAAGACTGCACAATTGGCCATATGGCAATGCTTCATGGCTGTATTATTGATGATAATACCTTGATTGGAATGGGTGCAATTATTCTTAATAATGCAAAAATTGGAAAAAATTGTATCATAGGCGCAAATGCCTTAATTACTGAAGGCAAAATTATCCCTGATAATTCTTTGGTTATAGGCGCACCTGGGAAAGTTATAAGAGCAACAACGGAAGAAGAAATAATTAACATAAAAAAAAGCGCATCAAACTATGTTAATAATTGGATGCGCTATAAAAAAGATCTAGTCATATTAGATAATTAATTATTTTTGAAATTAATCATTACCTGTATCTTGTCCAAAATCTGGAAATCCATCTTTTTTCCATTTCACACGCTTTATATAAGTGTGTCTATTTGGATCACTTAAAGGAGTGCCTCTAAGTTTTTTATAATCCCTTGCATGGTAAACCATTATATCATGCTTACCATTTTCGCTTTTTGTGAAACTATTATGCCCCGGACCATAACGTTTAAGAGCTTCATTAGTATAAAATACTGGATTTGGCATTTTGCTCCATGATTTTGGGTCAAGTAAGTCAGAATTTTCATCCGCCCATAATAAACCCATGGCATATCTGTCATCGGTTGCACTTGCCGAATAGGTAATGAAAATCTTATTATTGCGTTTTAAAACCGCAGGGCCTTCATTAACTTTATAGCCAAGTACTTCCCAAGCTAATTCTGGCTTGGTCAAGATTGTTTCAACTGGCCCTAATTTAGTAGGGCTTTCAAGTTTTGCTATTAAAAGCGCGGTATTATAGGTACGTTCTACATCTTGTTGCGCCCATAAATAATATTTTTCGCCCTTATGCTCAAAAATAGTCGCATCAAGTGAGAATGTTTGGTTTTTAATGCTTACAGGGCCTAATTCTTCCCAAGTTCCTTTGGTTGGATCTTTTGATTTATTGGCTAAAACATAAACACGAATACGCCAAATATCTTCGGCATTACCTGCTGAAAAATATATATACCATACGCCGTCCATTTGAATGAGTTCAGGTGCCCAAATATGTGCACTCATTGGGCCTTTTTCATGTTTGCGCCAAATTACATCTGACTTTGCCTTAGATAGTCCTTTTAATGTTTTAGAGCTTCTAAGCTCAATACGGTCATATTCTGGGGCTGTCGCGACAAAATAATACATGCCATTTGCTTTTAATACGCTAGGATCTGCCCTTTGCATAATTAAAGCCTTAGGATTTATGCCAGTATCATAAGCCTTATCAGCAGTTGCTTTGTCTTGCGCCGAAGCGTTTGAAAATAAAACAGCACTTAATATAAGCGCAGTAAAAATCTTAAAAATATTCATCACGAATCCTATTCTATAATTTATTATAGTTCAATTGTTGGACAATTGAAACATAAGATTCATTATTATTATTTTACCAATCTTAGCCCTGGGTTTGACGGAAACGCTGGATCTGGCGGAATAAGCGCAGTAATTGCAAATCTTAAAGCAGGCCGTGAAATCTTAATTTCATTTGCTAATGGTTGGAAAAGTCCAAGTATTCTTTCAGGATTATTTTTATCAATTAAAGGCAAGAATACTATTTCAATCTCGGTTCTTTGTCCAAAGCCCGCACCAAAAGCCGCAATTCTTGCAATTGCAGGGTTTTTATTCGTAACGCATGATTCAAGCAAAGCTCTAATAAGTACTTTATCAGGACCATAAAATAATGAGCCAATTTCATGATCTCTTAAATCTCTGCCTGTCCAGACTTTCAACTCTTTACCAAATGTCCTAAAACTGAACACACCTTCTTGCACTCTTTGCGCCATAAAAAGACGCTCAATAAGTTCAGAATTGTCATATTCTTCTGTTTTTTCGCTTGGCTCAGCATCAGATAAGCCGTTTAGATTTTGCCAAGAGCCTAATATTGCACGGCTTTTTGGATGAAGTGCAGAAAGTTGCATTATTTATTTCCTTGATAACAAGTTATTTGCTTTTTGCTGATATAGAGCATGATGCGTGCCACATTTTTGGCATTTAATAAGAAGTTTTTAAATTTATGCAGATAAACTGGCATTCTTATTGCGAGTGTCTTGGCATAATTGAGGAGTTTGTAATGAGTGTATCATTTAGAAACATAATAGCAGTATCAACACTGGCATTATTAGGCGGCACTGCTGCTATCGCACAATCTAATTGCTGTGGTACAGGCGGAAAATTTGGCGGGATTACAAATATCCCAACTGTTACAACAGGTTCATCAGGTGCATCTGGTTCTGGTTGCTGCGGTGTTATTACTGGTCACCAAGTTGGTGTTCCTGGCGTATATGCACCTTCTTCTAATGTTAATGTTTCTGTAACTGGTGCTAATATTGGTGGCAGTAATTATACAGTAGGCGGAACAACAATTGGTGGTTCTAATATTATGATGGGCGGCAATACTTATATTGGTGGCGGTTCATACTATGCTGGTGGTTCTTATGGTGGCGGCGGTTCATATTATGGTGGCGGCGGCGGTACATATCTTGCGCCTGCTCCTGTTAGTGCTGGCATGATTGAAGGCCTTAATGTTGCTGGCGCTGCTGGATCTGCGGCTGCATATGAAACAATTATGGAAACTAAAACTACTACTGAGATCATTCCTATTCGTGCAGTTTGCATGGATGATAAAGGCATGCCACACCCAGCATCGCGTTTAAGCGCTGATGAAAAAGTTGAAGCAAGCTTTGATGGTGAAGTTTACCGCTGTATGGCTGGTACTCACATGGAAATTACTTTGGGTAAAATGGTAAATGGCAAAGCCGTGTTTGATAAAGGTACTGCTTTATCTTGCCAAAAAGGCCAAGCACTTTCATATAAAAACAATAATATGGTTTGCGTTGCCCAAACAAAAGCTAAAGAATGTAATGAGCGTTCATTATTACGTCGCTTTGGCCCTGGCATTAAATATGTAGCAATCACGCGCACACAGCAAGTTGCTTCACAGCGTCAAATTGCGAATGCATCAGCTCAAAGCCAAAGCATGACAATTAGATCTAACTTCTTTGTTGATGGCGGTGTAGGTCAAGGCGTTTATTAATAATAAGCGACAATCAAAAAAAAGCCCCAAGCAATGCTTGGGGCTTTTTTTATATTTAAGAAATTATATCTTCATAATCCAAAAGTTCAGTTGCAAATGCATCCGCAGCTTCATCATTTGAAACATTAATATTTACATTATTATATTCTGAATTATTAGTTACACTAGTAGTCGGCAAATTTGTACTTGCCATATTATTATAAAATACAATGCCAAATGCAAATAAAAGACAAGCCGCAATCGCGCCATAACCCCAATGAAAATTATTTCTTTGAGTTTTTGCAGAAGGCATATTTGATATAAAACTATCGACAAATTTATCAGTCGGGCATTCCGGCACTTCTGAATATTTTTTTATAGTATTAATTAGGTGGACATCAGTCATTTTATAAGCTTTATAAATATGGTTAATTATAAACATTTGAGGTAATAAAATCATCAAAAATTTCATCTTTTTGTGAAATAAGCATGGATTTTAATGCTTTTTTCCCGCGTCCTAGAAGCGATTCAACCGCTTCTATGCTTGTTTCAAGAATATGCGCCACTTCTTTTTGGCTTTTTCCTTCAAAATAGGACAGAATTAAAGCCGCTTTTTGTCTTGGCGGCAATTCTTCAAGTGCCATTGCGACTTTCTGTTTCATTTCAGAAGCAATAATCAAATTTTCTTGATTAATGCTTTTGTCCAAATAGGTTTCATCTAATTCTTCAGTTTTAAATTTCGTAGATTTACGAATTTTATCAATACAAAGATTAGTTGTAACCCTAAAAGCCCAAGTCTCTAGCTTGGCATTATTTTCTTGCCAATTTGGCGCAATATTCCAGATTTTTACCAAAATTTCTTGAACAATCTCTTCGGCATCATGGGTATTATTAAGCATTCGATACGCAATGCGAAATAGTTTTGGCGATAGGCTTGTCACTAAGGATTTAGCGGCATTTTTATCACCTTTAACGGCCTTTTTTAAGAGGCCGTATAAAGGATCAAATTCTATTACAAGCGCGCGCATTATCTAGGCTTATTTCCTTCATGGCGCATTCTATCGCGCATATGACCCCGAATTGAAGCCGCAGCTTCTTCTTTTGTAACACGATTATCTTTATTTGCATCTGCTAATCCAAAGAAAGGTAAATCCATTGCATTCCATTCCGCTTTTGAAATCTTAGTGTCGCCGTCAGTGTCAGGATTGCGCCTTGGTGGTGCATCTTTTGACATAGGTTTATGACCTTCTGGACGAATTGAGCGCGTCCCTTCGGTGCGCATTTCATCACGCGAAACAACACCATCTTTGTTTTTATCAAAAGCGTCAAATCTTCTGTTTTGTGCTTCTTCAATTTTGGCTTTTAGTTTATCTTTTCTTTCGCTTTGCATTTTGTTATGCGCATTATCAAATTCTGTTTTTGATATACTGCCATTATTATCAGCATCCATTTTTTTGAAATGCTCATTTTGCTTATTGGCCATGCCTTCTTGCTTTTGCGCTTCATGAAAAGCTTTAATTTCTTCTTTAGTTAGGAAATTATCACGATTAGAATCCATTTTAGTAAATGCCGCAGAATGTGCAGCTTTGGCTTCTTCTAAAGTGATAACACCATCCTTATTAGTATCAAGCTTTTCAAATGAATTAGCGCCCATACCACTAGCAGAAATAAAAGCATATGATGGCGAAGCAGAAATAATTATTATTCCTAATAAACTTATTCCTAAAAGATTTTTCGTTTTCATACTAAACTCCTGTTGATTTCTTATGATATTTTAACGCTTTTAAAGAAAATTTCCGTCGTTTATTTTTCAATTCTAAAAAATTGAATATTTACAATAACTTAACTTTAAAAATCATACTGGAATTGTGTTTTTCAATTCATCATAAAATTCTTTAATAAGAATACGCGCATCATTAAGATTGGCCTCGGCAACCGAAAAGTCCGGGAAATTAAGACTTTGCGCGATTGTATTCCTAATAGTTTCAGACGAATTAGATGGGTCAAAATCAGGGCCAGCAATAATAGCCAAAATCTGCCTTGTATTATTAAGCATATTGGCGGCGTTTATAAGCCTTGTTGCTTTTTCTTTATCTATAATATTCTTGTCCGCCATTTTTTCTATGGCTTTTATAGTATTTGAATCAATAATATTTTTATATTCACAAGCATTTATTAATTCATGGGCCTGCACACTAAATTCAAGCTCTATAATGCCGCCTTCAAGTCTTTTCAAATCCCAAGGCCCGCGTGGTGGCATTGCAGTCCTTATTTTTTCACGCATTTCTATTATTTCTTGAATAGTTTTGATTTTTTCACGCGGCTTTTCTAATACTTTCAGTGCGGTATCACTTATTATCCCAAAGAGATTTTCACTTCCCGCGATAGGTTTTAATCGCGTTAGTGCCTGAAATTCCCAAGTCCAAGCATTTTCATTATAATATGTTTCAAATGAAGAGAATCTAACCGCAACTGGGCCTTTTTTTCCAGATGGCCTTAGCTGCATATCGACTTCATATAATTGGCCTTCGGGCGTTGCCACTGATAAAGCCATAACTAATTTTTGAGTTATTTTTGCATAATATTGCTCTGGACTTAGGGGTTTTGCGCCATCGGAATATTCGGCATTATCTTTGGCTTTATAGACAAGCATAATATCAAGATCGGAATCTGCTGCAAGCTCCATACCGCTAAGTTTACCCCAACCGCAAACAACATATTCACCATTAAATTTGCCATGCTGCTCACAAACTTCTTGCTCTACAAAGGGTAAAATCCCTTTAATTATGCTTGTGGCAAGATCTGTATAAGCAATTGCCGCTTCATTACCATTTGAAAGCCCATTAAGAACATGATGGCCAATCCTAAACTCTTCCTCACGATAGAATCTACGAATTGTATCAAGGGCAATTTCAAAATTTGTGACTTGACTAAGTAAAATATTTAAATGCTCTAATCTATCACCGTCTTCTACATCCGATAATGACATTTTAAATCTTGGCGAAAGCATAGCATCAAGTATAGCAGGCTTTTTAGAAAGACTTGCCGCAAGCCTTGGACTTAGGGCAAGAGTATTAATACATTCCGCCAAAACTTCGGGTTCGGTTTGAAATAAAGCAAGAGTTTGCACCCCGGCATTTAAGCCCGAAAAGAAATCATCAAATCTTGAAAATACTAAATCAGATTCTGATTGTTTAGAAATTGTTTCAATTAAATATGGCGTAATGCTTGTTAAAAGTTCACGCGCCCTTGGCGTTCTTGTGGCTCTTATACGGCCATGATGCCAGCCTTTTATAGTTTCCCATATTTTCTGTGGACTTTTAAAGCCAAGATTAGCAAGGGTTTCTACTGTTTCCAAGTCTGGCTCAACCCCTGTAAAAACTAAAGAGCCAATATTAGATTCAAGGCTTGGGCTTTCTGGGAATAAATCTTTAATATGCTTATTAACAATTGAACGCCAATATTTAGTAGTTTTATCAAAACTATCTAGGTCACTAAAGCCCGCAAGCTTGGCTACTCTTAATCTTTTTTCCCCTATTTCTGGCAAACTATGGGTTTGCTCATCATCAAGCATTTGAATCCTATGCTCTATATTCCGTAAGAATTCATAAGCGTCTGCTAATTGGCTTACAACTTCAAGCTCTAGCCTGCCGCTTGAAACCATATGCGCAAGGGCGGCAATAGTTTCAGGACTTCTTAGGTTTTTATCCTTACCGCCAAGGATTAATTGTTGGGTTTGCGCAAAAAATTCAATTTCGCGAATGCCGCCCCGTCCAAGCTTTACATTAAACGATGGATTATCAAGATTAGTTGATTTATTAAAACTATGAATTTGTTTTAAAATTGAACCCACATCAATAACGGCGGCATGATCAAGATATTTGCGCCAGATAAATGGTTCAAGATTTTTTAAGAAAATATTTGATGCCTCAATATCGCCCGCTATGAATCTTGCTTTAATAAAGGCCGCACGCTCCCAATTTTGCCCCACACTTTCATAATAACTTTCAGCACGTAAAACACTTACTGCAAGTGGGGTTGATGATGGATCTGGCCTTAAGCGCCAATCAATGCGGAAAACATAATTATCGCCAGTAATTTCTTCAAGAATTTTAGAAGTGGCACCGACAATTCTTGTAGCGATTGTATTAGCGTTTTCAATATATTCATGCGCGAATTTATCACGGTCAAAAAACGCGATTAAATCAATATCCGAAGAATAGTTTAATTCATGTGCGCCATGCTTTCCCATTGCCAAAATAAAAAGCCCAGGGCATTTATTATCTATAAGTGCCGGCAAATCACGCGGTGAAGCATCAATACAAGCCAAGTGAAGTGCGCTATCTACGGCAATATCGGCAAGCTTTGAAAGCAAAAATGTAATTTCATGCAGTTTTAGGGTTTGTGATAAATCCCCTGCGCATAATAATAAATGGGTCTTTGCTTTGACATGTCTTAATTGCTTTCTGGCATCATTTAGTGGCAGATCTCTTGCATCCCTTGCAAGCTCTAAACAATTTTCAATTTCTGCTTTTATGGCTTTATTAAAATCTGAAGAAATTGAATTTATAAATTCCAAAGTTTCAGGAAATTTAACACATAATCCATCAATATAAGGCGAATATTTGCGAGCAATTTCAATAGACTGGCTTGGGTTTCCTAAAGATTTAATATTCATTTTAATTCGGTATATTAGTTGGTAAGTTAAGTATAATTTTCAAACCATGACCAGTTTCGTGTGCAAAGCCATCCGTAAGTTCGATTGTACCATTATGCGCTTCGATAACTGCGTTAGATAATGAAAGACCAATTCCATTGCCTTGTGTCGTGCGCGCTTTATCAAGCCTTACAAAACGTTCAAGCACTTTTTTTCTATCCTCAATTGCAATGCCCATGCCGGTATCAATAATTTCAATAATAATATTTTTTGCTTTATTTTTCTTTAAACTAATAAAAATCTTACCCTTATCCGAATATTTTATCGCATTATCAATAATATTTATTATTGCCTGAACTATTAATGGCCTATCGGCATTAATATTTATGTCAGGAGTTATGAAAGATTCAAATTCAATATTTTTATCTAATATGCTTGGTTCATATAATTCGCATATTTCTTCTAGAGTTTCGCTTAGATTAAAGACTTGATAATTTGCCCCTTCTCCGGCTTCAAGGCGCGATAACCTAAGTACGGCATTAAAAGTATGAACTACGCTATCAATATCGGCAATGGATTTATCAATTTCATCTTGTAAATCTTCTTTGCTTAAATCCCTTGAATTCGCTTCCTCAAGCTTTGCCCTTATCCTTGTAAGCGGAGAGCGTAAGTCATGCGCAATAGTATCACCTATCGACCTTGAAGATTGTACAAGCTTTTCAATCCTATCAAGCATGGCATTTAAGTCAGTTGTAAGATTATCAAATTCGTCACCTTCATTTGGCTTTATTTCGCGGGTTTTTGCCCTACGGTTTAATTCACCTGCCATTACAAATCTTGCCGTTTGCGATAATTCATCAACTCTTTTAGTGGCGCGTCTTGCGGCAAAAAGACCGCCCCAAACCGATAGGCCAAGCACCGCAATCGAGCCAAACCAAACGAGCTTTACAATCCTATCGGCCAAGACAAAGCCCGTACCTAAATCATGCGCCACAAAAAGCCCATAGCCATCAGAGCCAGCAATAAATACGCCTCTTGCGCCGCGTGTTTGATTATTAGTATCGGCGCGAAAATAAGTAAAAGCCGCCGAATAAACCGGAACATCTTTTAAATATTCACCCGCAGTTGGGCGTTTTACTTTTGATAAATCCATAGGGACAGTATCAATATTGCCCGAGAGGACTTTGCCTTCTGGCGTGATTAAAACATAGAGATTTTCCATGCTAAAAGTTGCGCGTTCAATTACTGCCGCATTTAAACTATTTATGCCTTTTTGTTGCCAAATATCGCTTAATTCTGAAAGCTCACGCCGCGCCGATTTATCGGCATCATAGCTTAGAAGAAAAACCGTTGAGAAATAAATAAAGCCTAATAATACAATTGAAAAGCCAGTGAATAGCCCCGCAAAACTTAGGGCGACTTTAAAACTTGTGGTTCTTACAAGTGCAGAAAAGCTTAACCGAAGGCTTTTAAAACCTTCGGCTATTTTTTTTAAATATCTAAATTTTTCTTTGCTCACATTAAGCTTCTAAACGATAACCAGTTCCACGTATAGTGTGAAGCATAGAATGATCAAAGTCTTTATCGATTTTAGATCTTAGTCGTGAAACATGTACATCAATCACATTTGTCTGTGGGTCAAAATGGTAATCCCATACCTTTTCAAGCAGCATGGTGCGGGTTACAATTTGTCCGGCATTACGCATTAAATATTCAAGCAGTCGAAATTCACGCGGTTGAATATCAAGTTTTTGCCCTGCTCTTGTAACTTTTCTTGTGATTAAATCCATCTCAAGATCGCCAAGTTTCAAAAGCGTATTTCTATTATCTGGCTCTGCTCTTTTGCCTAAAACTTCGACCCTTGCCACAAGTTCGGCTGATGAATATGGTTTTGCCAAATAATCATCACCACCTGCTTTAAGGCCTTCAATTCTATGCTCTACATCGCCAAGTGCCGAAAGAAACAAAACTGGGGTTTTAATGCCATCAATTCTTAAGTCACTTACGACTTGCATTCCATCTTTGCCCGGAAGCATTCGGTCAAAAACCAAAACATCAAATTCACCTTTACGGGCTTTGGATTCGCCATCAAGACCATTATAAGCAATTTCAGTTTCATGCCCTGCTTCTTCAATTGCTCTTGCAATAAAATTGGCGGTATCTTTGGCATCTTCTACGATTAATACTTTCATATTTCACCTATTTAATTGGAAGTGGGATATAGCCACTACCGCCAACGGCACGTTGTAAATATATTCCAACCGAAGAGCGATTTGCTTTTTTCGCGGCTTCAATTGCTTTTTCAAAATCGGCTTTTGAAGAAACGGTCGCACCATTTATTTCAAGAATTGCATCGCCTTCTCTTACGCCGCGCTTATAAGCTTCGGAGTCTTCATCTATTCCCGATATGACTAAGCCATTTTCATTTTCATTAAGGCGTAGTTTTTGCTTTGCTTGCGGAGTTAATGGCGAAAGCGCCATGCCAAGAACTTCACTGCCTTTATCAATTTCGCCAGTGACACCTTCTGTTACTGAACCAGTTTGCATCTTAGCCAATTGTTCTTCGCTTGGGCGTGGCGCAATCGTAACATTAACAACACGCTTTTTGCCTTCACCATTGACCACTTCAAGCCTTATAGTTTCACCGGCTCTAACTTGACCAATTCGTCTTGTTAAATCGCTTGCGCTTTGAACTTGTTGTCCATCCATTGAAAGGACAACTTCACCCCTTTTAAGGCCAGCTTTTAGAGCAGGTGAATCCTTAGTTACAGAACCAATTAAAGCACCTTTTGAATTTGGAAGCCCAAAACTATCGGCCATTTCAGAGCTTACGTCCTGAATAGCAACACCAAGCCAGCCATAAGTTACTTGCCCACCACTCATTAATTGAGTTGTTACTCGCTGAACAATATTCGCAGGGATTGCAAAACCAATACCATCATTACCGCCAGAGCGAGAGAATATAGC
>CAYUCW010000020.1:16699-27368 GCA_964443435.1 uncultured Caulobacteraceae bacterium
AGCTCTCTACCATCTTTAAGAGTGACAGTGATTTCTTTGGCATTTTCGATTACGTGATTATTGGTTACAATGTGACCATTTTGCGAAATGAAAAAGCCAGAGCCGCCGCCTCTTACGTCACGTGGTGTACTTCCGCCGCCTTGACCTTCAAAGAATTTTCTTAATTCAGGCGGTAAGCCTTTTAATTCTTTTTCTTGTTCAGCTTTAATTTTTTCACCAGATTGCGTAACTTCAATAGAAACTACCGCAGGTGATACATTTTCAACCAAATCTGCAAAACTTGGCAATGCCGCCGCCGCTTTCGGGACTTGCGTGCGAATTGCTTGCGCTTCAAGATTATGCGGTGATAAAACTTGCCCTGCACCAAATGCTGCAAAACCTAAGGCAATAGCCGCCGCACCTGAAAGTATTGGGCGTTTCAAAAAGCTTTGCTTTTTAATATTAGTCATTAATGTTTTTCTCCGCTAAAATTAATATGACGTGATGTATTATATATGAAGCATAAATTATGTTTACGCTATGGCAAAAACCTTACATTTCCGTCATAAACGCTGTTTTTGAGCTATTTTTTTACTTATTTACATTAAATTTCTCTAATGTTTGCAAAAAATCACCTCTTGACTTATTTAACTAATTAGTTAATTAATAGAATAGTTACTTAACTATATGGTTTAATAATGTCTAATCTTGATACTATATTTCACGCGCTATCTGACCCTACACGTCGTGCAATTCTTGCCAAGCTTGCAAGTGGGGAGCAAACGATAAATGAGCTGGCGAAGCCATTTAATATGACGCTCCCTAATATATCTAAGCATATTGGAATACTTGAAAAATCTGGTCTTATTTCACGCGGACGTAATAAACAAACTAGACCATGCAAATTACAGCACGCATCATTCAAAGAAATAGATCAATATCTAAGCCAATACCGCAGGGTATGGAACCAAAGACTTGATAAATTAGAACAAGTTTTAGCCGAAGAAATGAAAACTAAAGGGGAATAATATGAATAATACTAATATTGAAATTAGCGAAACCAGCATAATAATTTCAAGAGAAATTTATGCCCCAATTGAACTTGTTTGGCTAAATTGGTCAAAAGCTGAAAGACTTTCCAAATGGTATGGTCCTGATGGCTTTAGTATAACAACTGATAGTTTTGAATTCAAAGCGGGCGGTGAATGGATATTTAATATGCATGGCCCCGATGGCACTTTATTTCCCAATAAGATTATTTATGAAAATATTAAGCCCCTAAAAGAAATTTCAATAATACATACCGGAAATGCCGGCGGAGTGGATATAAGTTTTACACAAAGAATTATCTTTGAAAAACTTGGTGAAGTTGCTACAAAAATAACTATGAATTCGGTTTTTGAAAAGCCAGAAATCCTTAAATATGTTATTGAAAACTATGCGGCGGATGAAGGCGGCAAGCAAACTCTTGCAAGACTTTCTAACATTTCCGAAGAAGAAAGCGAAGAAACCGTTATTGTTTCAAAAATATTAAAGCACCCAGCCGAAACAATATATGACGCATTTTTAAATCCTGAAATCGCGAGTAAATTTTTATTTGCAACCGATAGCGGAATAATGAAAACTTGCGAAATAGATGCAAAGCCATTTGGAAAATTCAATATTATTGAAACCCGTGATGGCATTGATGCAGTTCATATTGGTCAATATTTACAATTAACGCGCCCTAATACAATTATTTTCTCTTTTGGTGATAATATTGCATTTAAAAAGACAATTGTTTCAATTGATATTTCGCAAACGCTAGACGGCACTTTATTAATTCTTATTCATCGCGGTGTCGAAGCCGAATGGCTTGAGCAAACTTATAAAGGCTGGTCTGATATTCTTGAGAAACTTAACTTAGTCCTCTAGTTCTTTAAGGGCATTAAGGGCATCTATATCTTCTTGCTCTGAATTTTTTGGGGCATTTTGAAAACGAAAATACATGAAAACGCCGCCAATAATAATAAGAAATATTGGTGCAAACCATAATGCAATTGTCGCCCCATCAAAAGAAGGCTTAAGAAGCACAAATTCACCATAATGATTTTTAAAATAGCTTCTTATTTCTTTATCACTTGAGCCTTTTAAGATTTGTTCTTTAATTGATTGGCGCATATCAATTGCTATTTTTGCCGATGAAGTCGCAACCGGTTCCGATGCACAGACTATGCACCTTATTTCTTTGGCAAGATTATTAAATCTATCTTCTTGCACCTTTGTCATTTCGGTTTGGGCAAAACTATTTGAAAAACCAAAAACCAAAAATAAAATAAATAAAAGCCTTTTCATTATAATACCTTTATTTAAGATTCTTAGTTGGCGCGGCAAATCTTAAACCTCTATCAAAAAGACTTAGGAAGCCGCCAATCGTCATTAAAAATACGCCAAAATAAATAAGCCAAATAAGGTGATTAAGATATACTCTTAATATCCATTCAGTGCGACCATTTTCAAAATTAGGCTCTCCTAGGGCAACATAAAAATCGCCCCAAAGGAAAGACTTACGCGCCACTTCAGTGGTTGGCATTTTTGCAAATGGGTAATAACGTTTTTCGGGATGAAGTTCAAAACCAATATTTTTATTCTTTACTTCAATAATAGCATGGTCTGAGTAATAATTTGGCCCTTCGCCAGTATATAAGGATTTTAGTGTAATATCATAATCATTAAACTTAATAGTTTGCCCCACGCTTATGACATAAGTTTTTTCAACGTGAAAACTTGTTTGCGCCACCGAACCTATGATAAATAATCCAACCCCAATATGGGCAAAGGCAATCGCATAATTACCAATCCTTAGCGATGTAAGCTTTGACCAAAGGCTTCCGCCCTTTAACTTAACCCTATTCCATATATCATGGGCCGCCCCCAAAATTACCCAAATTGCAAGGGCAAAGCCGACCGCCGACATAGGTTTATTTTTTGCAAGTATTGCGATTAATAATCCAATTATTATCGCTATGATAAATGCCGGCAAAAGTGTTTTTATTCTAATAATAAGTTTTGAGCGCTTCCAAGAAAGGAAAGTTGCAATCGGTAGAAATACTAATGCCACACTCATGATTGGGGTGAATACAGCATTAAAATAAGGTGCGCCAACCGATATTGCGCGGCCGTAAATCGCTTCACCTAATAATGGATAAAGCGTACCTATTAATATAGTAAGACTTGCCGTTACTAGAAATAAATTATTTAAGACCAAAGCACTTTCGCGGCTGATTGGCGCAAATAAGCCCTTATCCGATGCCATTGAGCTTGCCTTTAAGCCATAGATAAATAAGCCACCACCTGTGAAGAATGCAAGAATTAAAAGTATCCAGATCCCTCTTTCGGGATCAAGTGCAAATGCATGAACCGAAGTTAAAACGCCAGACCTTACTAAGAAAGTTCCAAGCAAAGATAGTGAAAATGAAAGTATGGCAAGTAAAACCGTCCAGGCCGCAAGTGCCCCACGTTTTTCGGTAACTATGGCCGAATGTAAAAGTGCAGTTGCCATAAGCCAAGGCATAAAGCTTGCATTTTCAACGGGGTCCCAAAACCACCAGCCGCCCCAGCCAAGCTCATAATATGCCCAATAAGAGCCAAGTGCTATGCCAATTGTAAGGAAAGTCCAGCTTGCCATTACCCAAGGTCTTAGCCATTTTGCAAAAGCGGCATCAGTGCGCCCTTCCAAAAGCCCTGCAATTGCAAGCGAATAAACAAGGCTTAAGCCCACATAGCCCAAATATAAAAATGGCGGATGTAGCGCAAGCGCAGGATCTTGCAATAATGGATTTAAATCATTCCCCTGTATTGGCGCAGGATCAAGGCGCGTAAACGGATTAGAAGCAAAAATTACATAAGCACAAACGAGCGTAATAATTAATCCTTGAATTCCAATTGCACGTAGCCTCAGGGAAAAATTCAAATCATTTCCAAATTTACCAAGGCAAAAACTAAAGCCAGATGAAACCAAAACCCACAAAAGCATAGAGCCTTCATGATTGCCCCAAGCGCCTGCAATTTTATAAATCATTGGCTTTAAACTATGGGAATTTTCGGCAACATTTTTCACCGAAAAATCGGAAACAATATGCGAATAAATAAGACCTAAAAATGATATTAATATAAGCATAAAACTAATATTATTGGCGGCAATGGCAAAATTTGCGGCATTAATATTATTTTTTGAAGCGGCATAATTCCCCATAAAGCTTTGTAATAAAGCCAGAACAAAAGCCATAATTAAAGCCAAATGCGCGATTTCTATCATTTGGCTTCATTGCCTTTCCATTGACCTGTCTTTTTTAAACTATCGGCAACTTCTTTTGGCATATAGTTTTCGTCATGCTTAGCAAGTATGGTTTTGGCATTGAAAATTGTCAAATCGGCAAAATTACCTTCGGCAATAATACCTTGGCCTTCACGAAATAAATCAGGCAAGATACCATTATAAGTAATTTTTATAGACTTTGCGCCATCTTCAATAATAAATTCGGTAATACCGCCGGCTTTTTTAACGATGCTGCCGGTTTTTACTAGGCCACCAACTCTTATATTCTGTCCTAATTTTGGTGGCTTGGTTACAATATCAGAAGGCGAATAAAAATATGAAACGGTAGATTTTAAAGCCATTGCACCAATAATTGTTGCACTTCCTAGAATGACTGCGCCAAGAATAATTAATAATAAAGTGCGATGGCGTCTCTTCATTTTTCTATCCTGCTCACTGAATTTAAAGCATAATCCATAAGAACCCGTTCAAAACTATTAGATGAAAACTTTTGTTTGCCATTTTCCAAAATCTCAAGTGCTTCTTTTGTTTTGCCAGTCATTATTTTTACGCGCGCCAAAGACAAAATAAGCCCAATATCATTAGGACTTACAGCTAGTTTTGCAGTTCTTTGCGCTATCATCCCATCAATAAAAGGCGCACCGCCTTTTTGCATGTCCATATTTTCGCTTAGGGCTTTGACATTATTCTTATCAATATCAAGCCTTGATAATTCATCAAGAATTTTACCTATTAAACTTTGTCTATCAATATTTTTATTTTCAAAAGCGGTTTCCCATAACTTTAAAGCTTCTTGCTTTTTGCCTGTGCGCCACAAAAACTTTGCATTATAAAAATTTGCACTTAGGTTTTCTGGCTCAAGCTTTAAAGCAATATTAATTGCATTTTTAATTTCTACGTCAATTGTTTCACCATTAAGATTAAACAAAGTCCCGGCAATTTCGGCATAAGTTTCCGCCGATTTATCATTGCGCTTTAATGAAGCTTTTAAAGCCCTTAAAGCGTCTTCGTTTTTTTCTTCACTTATAAAAACTTTAGCCATTAATAAATGCGGCATAAAATCTTTTTGGTCTTTGGCTATTCTATCTTGAAGCAAGACCATTATTTCCTCATTGCTTAATTCTTCAAGATTTGACTTTGAAAGCTCAAAACTTCTTTTGCTAAAACTTTGATCGGCATAAAATGGCGAACCCATTAAAAAATAAGTCCCAATACTTAGAAAGCCAAATAAAATTATAAGTATAAAATTTGTTTTTGGACTTAGGGTACTTGCTTTTTTTTGCTCTATTGATTTTAAAATATTAAGGCGCTTACCAATTTCAATTTTTGCGGCGTCATAATCATCTTTTGAGATATTTCCCGCACTAAATTCGGCATTAATTAAATCAAGCTGTGCCTTATATACATTCAAGCTTCCTAAATCTTCGGCGGCATTTTTTGATTTTAAGGCTTTTGAAAGTAAATAAGTTGCGCTTAATAATAGAATAAGCGCGACTATAAAAAAGAAAACTAAGTGCCAAAAATTTGCCATGCATTATGGCATTAATATTAATCAGAAAACATGCAAGCATTTGCCGCATAAACGCGACAAATTATCGCGTATTTACGCGCTAATTCGCTTCTTAAATGCTCTTGAAGCGGTTTCATCATCTATGAATTTTGTAAGCTCGGCAACTCTATCTACCCATAAATTAAAATGCCGCCCCAAATCTTCGTTTTTCATTTCAATAATTAAGCCTTGCTGGCAGGTTTCTAAATGGGCAATTAATTTTTTTTCGATTTTATCGCGCGTTGCGCCAATCCCTGCAAGCGGTGCAAAAAGCCTTACATGCTTTATGAATTTCACAAACTCGAAAGATTTTTGGATTTTAGCTTCGGGTATCTCAGTATTTGTTAAACAAAGCTCTAGCATGCCAGAGCCTTTTACCATTTGTTTTGAGGTTGGAAATGCCCTCAAGGTTTCTTCCAAAGCCTTTTCACAAATTTCATTAAATATAATCGATGCGTTAGATCTTATTTTATTCAAAATTTTACGCCAAGGCCCAGCCGGAGAAAGTATAGATTCTCTTTCTATTCCTTGATTAATTTGATTATAAATTTCAACTTGGCCCGATAGTTTTTTGCCATCAAATTTTTCTGATTTAAAGCTTATTTCAAAGTCGCTTATTATACGCTCTAGAATTTTAAAAAGTCGTGTCCCAATTGTTTCAAACACCGATACACTAAGCTTTATATCATTTGGCATTGAAGTGATTTCTTTAAAGAACCTAAAGACATGCCAAGGCTTTTTTGAAGTCGCCATCATAATAAGCATATATTCGGCGGCAAGATTTTGATCTTCTTTTTCAAGCTTTTTCAATAGCGATAGAAACTGCCCCTGTGAATTTGGGTGCACTAAATCAATATCGGTAAAAATTGAAATCTTTGCTTCGGTTGCTCTTTCTTCAAGTATAAGAAGATTATAAAATCTTTCGGAAATTGCCTCTGGTATTGATTTATCAAATTGGGATATTCCGTACTTACCATATTGCTTTAAATTAGTAAGAACCGTTTTTCTCAAGATATTGGCCAATTGATGAGAAAGCAAATAATTATTACTAAGAACACTTTCATTTATCTTAGGCTCTAGTAAGGATAAGCATTCTTTACCTAAATCGCTTTCGATAATTTTCCAAATTCTTGCCAAATATTGACGCGGAAACGACCCAGGAATAAGGCTCTTATCATCTCCAGATTCTAAAAGCGGCGATATAGGTTCAAAAAATAACCTATCAATGCCAGGCATTCTTTTAATTTCGCCTTCAAACCCCTGAAGTTTCGCCCTAATAGGTTCAATTAATCTATCAATTTCTATATCAAGCTCACCCTTTAGGCGCATTGCTTCGAATTGACGTACTAAATCTACTGCCGCACTTGGTGATACGACATCTAATAAAGCTGAAATTTCTTTGAACTTGGCCTCATCCATAAGAAAAGGCTATGTTAAAATGGTTAAATAGTAGTTTCACTTAATGGCAATGATAAAACAACTCTTAAGCCGCCATATTCATTTCTTGATAAATTAAGTGAGCCGCCATACACTTTTGCCAGCTCATCCGCGATTGAAAGCCCAAGCCCTGAACCTTTTGAAGTTTCATCAAGTCTAACGCCGCGCTTTAAAGCGGATTTTGCCTGCTCTTCGGTTAAGCCATCACCATCATCATCAATAATAATTTTTACATTATTTTCATCGGATTCAAAGCTTATTTCAACTAATCCACCGCCATATTTACAAGCATTTTCGGCAAGATTACCAAATAAATCTTCAAGATCTTCTTGCTCACCTCTGAATGATTTATCGGTTTCATTCAATATTTTTAAAACAATCCCATCATTTTTATAAAGCTTGGATAATGTACGCGTAATATCATTTACAATAGGCATAATTGGCGTACGTGATTTTAAAGTTTCCGCCCTTGCGGCAACTCTTGCACGCTTTAAATAATGCTCTACTTGCCTAAGCATAGTTTCGGATTGCTGTGATACAAGATTGGCAAAGCTTGTCTTATGTCCTGCACTTTCATTCATCATAACAGAAATTGGGGTTTTAAGCGCATGGGCAAGATTGCCAACATGGGTTCTTGCCCGCTCAACTACTTCGGTATTATGGACAATAAGTGCATTAAGCTCACTTGCGAGTGGCGCAAGCTCTTTTGCAATATTATCGTTTAAAACATCGCGGCTTCCATTACGGATTTCTGATAATTCTTCGCGCATTTTGCGCACAGGTAAAAGGCCAAGCCTTACTTGCAGGATAATAGCGATAATTAATCCAGTTAATATTAATCCAAGCCCAGTTAATAATGTTAAATTAAAATTCTTGATTGATTTAAGAATTTCAATTCTGTCATTTGCTATTATTATTATGGTTTTATTATGCCTATCGGGAAGACTTACTGTGCGCACCCCAAATCTTAGGTTTTCATTGCCGCGCTTTAGGTTTTGAAACTCACTATTACCAAGATTATTAATAGATTTGGTGATTAATTCTTGCGGTATCTCAAGGTTTTCATCATATAAAGAGCGCGATCGAATATGATTTTTCAAACTAAGCTTATTATTTTCAATATCGGCAATGCGCCAATAATAACCCGATAATGGTCTTGTATATCTTGGATCTGGTGGCGGCCTATCAATTATAAGATTCCCATTTTCATCAATATTTACCGCGCCAGAAAGTGCATCAAGTGAAGCTGAAATTTCCCTATCAAAGCTTGCTTCTACTGATTTACCAAAAATTTTAGCAAGACCAAAGCCCGACGCGGCAAGCACTAAACTTGTCCAAATTGCCGCAAAAAATACAAGCCTAAAAGTAAGTGATAATTGCTTACGCAAATTGTGCCTTTATGTGTTCGGATTGATTAATTGATAACCAAGACCGCGGATTGTAACAATTCTATCTTGTCCAATTTTTTTTCTTAAGCGGCCAACAAATACTTCGATTGTATTTGAATCCCTGTCAAAATCTTGGTCATAAATATGTTCAATTAATTCACCACGCGGAACAACACGGCCTTCATGATGAAGTAAATAAGTCAAAAGCCTTAATTCATGGCTTGTAAGCTTAATAGGATTACCATTAACAGTTGCCCTTTGTGCACGTGGATCAAGTCTTAATTCACCTGATTCAAGCGCCGCCGTCGCGTGCCCTGCGGCGCGTCTTACAAGTGCACGAAGCCTCGCGAGTAATTCTTCGGTATGAAATGGTTTTGTAAGATAATCATCAGCGCCAGCATCAAAACCTGATACTTTTTCAGACCATCTATCACGCGCGGTTAAAATAAGAACTGGCATAGTCTTACCTTCTTTGCGCCATCTTTCAAGAATTGTTACACCATCAATAAGTGGTAAGCCTAAATCAAGGACAACAACATCATAAGGCTCAGTATCGCCAAGATAATGACCTTCTTCACCATCTGCGGCAACATCAACCGCATAGCCCGCGTCAGTTAAAGCCCGTTCTAATTGGCGACGTAAATCCTTATCATCTTCAACAACTAAACAGCGCATTAACCACCCCTTCGGCTTAAAATTTGTCCTGTATTGGCATCAACTTCGAAAATAAGGATTTTTCCACGAAATGGACCTTCCGAAGGCTCCCAACGGATTATATAGATTTTGCGATCCCCTGAATTTCTTTCGGAAACATCGCTTATTCTACCTGGAACTTGGGATGCGATAATTCCTTCAATTTCTCTTAAAGATAATTGTCTTTGCGGCGCGTAATTATACTGCATAGGTGCGGTAAAATCATTGCCAAGTGGGTTGCGTGGTCTTGCCTCAGCGCCCATTCCAATAAATGGCACAATTGCAAGAGTTATAAGACCCAAATATCTATAAGCTAGTTTCATCATTCTTCTTTTATAACATTTTCAGATGAATATAGTTTGAACAAGATAATTATAAAACTTTTATTTGCATTTTCGCGTATTAAGAGTAAATTAACCATAAAATATAACCAAAAACAAGGAAACGCGCCATGTTTAGCAGCAAACACAATAAATTTTCGATACTTTTTGCAAGTTTAATTATTGGATTCTCTGGTTTTAACGGCATTGCAAATGCGCAAGAAACAGGGGTTATAGACACTATAACATCTGGAAGGGTTGGCATATTTGCGTGTGATGCGGCAGGAAATAAACAAAAAACTGGCGCAATTATCGGCGCGGTTGTTGGCGGTTATATTGGAAATCGTGTTGCCGATGATAAGAAAACACTTGGAACCGTGCTTGGTGCGGCTGTTGGCGGTGCGGCTGGCTCTTATATTGGCTGTAGCCTCCAAAGAAAAGATCAAGAAAGACTTGCCGCCGATTCAGAGCGGGCACTTGCCACTGGTCAAGGCTCAATATGGTCTGATAATGAAACCGGTGTTAATGCTAATACACAAGTTATAAGCAATACTACTAATGGAACAAGCCCAATTAAAATTGCAAATGGTGTAAGCACACCACCACGCCTCACGCTTATTGGCGGACGATATACGGCTAACCGCGATGTGGTTTTACGTGCAAGCCCAATTGCCAAAGGTAAAAGTGTTGGCGGCATTGGGCAAAGCGAGCAAGTCGATGTTATTGGCAAAACCGCTGGCACAGCGCCTTGGGCGGCAATTGGTCAATCAGGGGTTCTTATTGGTTATGTCCCTTTAAGCTCTTTGAATGCGGTTGGGCAAATTGCCAATTCAAAAGGCATGGTCACTGAAGGCGTAAGAATTGTTAATGTTCCGGTGACAACAACTTGCCGCAATATAACCCAAAGCGTGAAAACGGATATGAATTCGCAGGCGCAATCAGTAAATACTAAGGCTTGCACCCAATCTGATGGTAGCTGGAAGCC
>CAYUCW010000020.1:27468-33782 GCA_964443435.1 uncultured Caulobacteraceae bacterium
AGGCGCAATCAGTAAATACTAAGGCTTGCACCCAATCTGATGGTAGCTGGAAGCCAATTTAATTCATTTGATTTAAAATAGTCTCAATATTTGTTATCATTGCGGTCCAGCCTGCAATATGCATATCTGCGCCACATTCAATGTCAAAATATGCCCCACTTTCGGTTACTATTAACTCACAGCCACTTTTAGTTTGTTTAAAATCTAGGGTGCAGACACCTGAAAAATTCAATTCATCCCCAAGATAAAGAGTTGTATTTTGAACAATAATTTCATTTGTAATAATCTTTACAATAGTATCAGTATTTGTCCAAATCCCAGCTTCATCGCCTTGCATTTGAGTAATAATTTTACCATTTTCTGTAAAATTAAATTCTTTAATATCAGCAAGAATACCCTCAGCAGGTGAAGCCCATATTTGCATAAATTCTTTTTTTGTAAATGCAGAGAAAATTATATCTGGTGCATGATTATAAGTATGTGAAATAATAATAGTATCATGTTTATGCATTTGGCATGTCCTTTCCATTCAAGAAATTATCAAGTTTATTAAGCTTATTTTTCCAATTATCACGGCGCTTATTTATCCAGATTTCGATCCTTTCAAGTGCCGACATATTAACTTCAACATATCGGACACGACCAATCTTTATCGTTTCGATAATCCCGCAATCTTCAAGAATTTTTATATGCTTCATGAAGCTAGGCAGTGCCATTGATTGCCCTTCGTATAAATTGCTTATACTTTGCTTGCCTTGGCATAGCTTTTCTATAATTTTTATACGGGTCGCATCGCCCAGACCATTAAATTGGTCCTCTATGTTTAAATACTTATCCATTTGGCTAAGTTATCACATAAAAAATAATCGTCAATAAAAAACTTATCCAAAAAGCTAAGTTTTTACATTATCTCAATAATTAAAGAATATTAGAAAGCCATTTTTCAGTATTATCCCAAAATTCTTTTTGTCTTTCTGGGGTTTCTTGAAGTATTTCATGATACGCCCCAGAAATCACATGGGTTTCGATATTTGGGAAATATTCTTTTAATTCAAGGTGCTTTTTAGTATCGACTACTTTTTCTTCACCGGCAATTTGAAGAAGAATTGGAATTTTAATTTCGCTTATTACTTCTTTTGTAAAACCTGCCATAAATTTAAAAGCTTCATTAATCCAACCATAAGACGCGCCGCCAATTTGCAATCTTTTATCTTTTAAGAAAAGCGAATTGGTTCGTGCCAGCTCTTTTGGATTATGCGTCACATCATTTGTAGCAAATTCAAGTGGTCGCCAAACTTTCCTTACGCCAATTGCCGTTTTTTCACTTAAACCCAAAGCCACGCCAATTGCCGCAATTTCTTTAGCAAACGGAATAGGATCTAGTCCCCACATTGGCGAAGAAAAAACCGCACCTGAAAATAAAGACTGATTTTTAATTAAAAGCCCAAGCCCAATTGAACCGCCCATTGAATGGCAAAGTAAAAATAATGGGCCTTTGATTTTATCTTTTGACGCTTCGATAGCATTTTCAAAATGGGTCACCGCAAGATTAAAATCATCCATATGACCAATAAAGGGATTATCCGATAATCTATCCGAAAGCCCCTGCCCTCTATGATCTATAATAAGGACATTAAATCCAAGCGTGGTTAGTTTTAAAATTGGATCTGCGTATTTTTCTATAAATTCTATACGTCCAGGGGAGATAAAGAATGTCCCTTTAACTTCGATAGATGAAGGCGCAAAACCAACCCTTACCCTTGGATTAATATTATTCGCAACGGATTTTGGGCCTTCAACCCAAAAGGTTTCAAAGCCAGAAATATTATTAATAATATCGTCTTGTATAATATCCATTAGCTCAATAACGATTGAAGCTTCATAGCAACCGACATATCGCCATTAACAACCAATTTACCGCCCATAAAAGCATTCATTGGGTTTAAATCGCCTTTTACAAGATCGATAAAATCTTCAAGTGATACTTTAATTTCGCAATCGGCATCATTATCATCATTTGAAACGGCGTTATTATTGTAACCATCTACATAAATCTTGCCAGCATCACCAAAATCAAATTTTACAGACTTCTCAAGTGCGGGAGCTTTAGCAGCGCTTTCGCTTAAACGCGTTGTAAGATCTTGAATATTCATTTTTCGCTCCTTCATTATGTTTTGTTTTTATAATGTCTCTTTTCATAATCTATATTACAGTATAGGAAAAGATGTTTTTGACTAAGAATTAATATAATGACAGATGCAGTTTTTTCAACCTATAGCCCAAATGGCTTCCAAAAATTTCTAATTAATTTATCGCGCAATAATGACAGAAAAAAGCAAGGTAAATTAATAGCTTCAATTGCAAGAAGGCTTACGCTTTTAGGTCATAAAAACCCTTTTGATGTCGAAACATTTGGCGTTAAAATGCGGCTTGACCCAAGGCGAAATGTTGCCGAAAAACGCCTTATGTTTGCCCCTTCAAGGTTTGACATCGTTGAGCGCGAAATATTGTCGCAGCATTTAAAAAATGGCGATGTTTTCCTTGATATTGGCGCAAATATTGGCGGCTATTCACTTTGGGCATCAAAATTTATAGGAAACGGTAAAGTCTTAGCTTTTGAGCCACAGCCAAAAGTTTTTGCACGCTTAAAAACAAATGCAGAATTAAATCCCGAATTGAATATTCTGCCTATGCAAATTGCAATAGGTGCCGAAGAAAGTGAAATGCAATTAGGCATGAATGCCCTTAATGATGGCGAAGGTTCTTTGGCAAAAACAAATAATTCAAGCGAATTTATTATGGTAAAAGTTCGCCCGCTTTTAAATGTATTAAATGATGAAAAAGTAAGTTCGGTTTCCGCACTTAAAATTGACGTTGAGGGTTTTGAAGAAACCGTTTTATTGCCATTTTTTGCTACTTCACCAAAATCATTTTGGCCAAAGCTTATAATTCTTGAACGTGGTGATGGTGATTGGAAAGCCGATTTAAAGGGGCATTTATTATCAATTGGCTATGGTTTAAAACAAACTACAAGAATGAATTATATATTGGAGTTATAAATGAAATTATTAACCGGAACCGCTTCCCCCTATGCACGCAAAGTAAACATTGCTATACGAGAAAAAGGTGTTTTGGCACAAACCGAAGAAATCATTGCCGCACCAAGATCTAATCCCCCGGCCTTAGTTGCCGCAAACCCGATTTCACAAATCCCAACTCTTGTATTGGATGATGGAAGTTCAATTATTGATTCATCGCTTATTTGCGCTTGGCTAGATCATAAATTTGATAATGGCATACAGCTTTACCCAAAAGATATTGATGCACTATTTAATATGCGCCGCGATGAAATGATTGCCAATTCAATTCTTGAAATGTCGGTCAAGATTGTTCTTGAAAAAATGCGCCCAGAGAGTGAGCAATCACCAACTTGGATTAAACGTTGGACCGAAAACGCACTAAGAAGCTTTGAGGTTTCAGAATCTCTTGCAAAAAAATATGAAGGTGAGTTTAATATTGTTACCCTTACGCTTGGTGTTGCGGCAACATATTTTGAATTCAGATTCCCAGAAATTGATTGGAAAACCAATAAACCATATTTAATAAAGCTTCAAGAAACTTTGGA
Organism: uncultured Caulobacteraceae bacterium; assembly: GCA_964443435.1. Taxonomy (GTDB): domain Bacteria; phylum Pseudomonadota; class Alphaproteobacteria; order Caulobacterales; family Aquidulcibacteraceae; genus Pseudaquidulcibacter. The sequence continues at coordinate 31,094 of CAYUCW010000020.1, forward strand.
GTCGCGCGAAAGCTTTATTGCAACCTATCCAAAATAAAAAAGGCGCTTAAAGCGCCTTTAATTCTATGCGTAATACTGACCGCCATTAATAGTAATGGTAGAACCATTTATAAACCCAGTATCATCGACCAGATATAAAACGGCGCGCGCCACTTCTGCGGGTGTTCCTAATCTACCGACTGGAATTTGCGCGGTGATTTTTGCAAGTGCCTCTGGCGCGATTGCCGCCACCATTTCAGTGCCAATATAGCCAGGGGCAATAGCATTAACGGTAATCCCTTTATTTGCACCTTCTTGCGCCAATGCTTTAGTAAAGCCAATAACACCCGCTTTTGCCGCCGAATAATTAGTTTGTCCCATTTGACCTTTTTGACCATTAATCGACGATATATTTACAATGCGTCCAAAACCGCGTGCACGCATGCCTTCTATAACTGCACGTGAGCAGTTAAACATTGAATCAAGATTGGTTGATAAAACCGCTTTCCACTGATCTATGCTCATTTTATGGAAGAAGCCATCGCGCGTAATTCCGGCATTATTAACAAGAATATCAATAGGCCCTATTTCGGCTTCGATTTTTGCAATAGCAGAACTTGTTTCATCAAATGAAGAAACGTCAAATTTCACTATTTCAATTGAATTTTCTGCTTTAAACTTTGCGGCCGCTTCATCATTTCCGGCATAAGAAGCAATAATTTTATAGCCCGCATTTTTAAGCGCAATTGATATTGCCGCACCAATGCCGCGCGTTCCACCTGTCACCAAAGCAATTTTTGACATAAATTTCCCTAACCTTTTAAGCGATTTTTGCTTGGCGTATATTGCAGTGCAAGGTCAATAGAAAATAGTGAAATTAATTATTACGAATTTTAAGTGCCCGTTTTGCTTCACGCTCTGCCACTATTTTAGCACGTGCATCAACACTTTTTTGTGTTTCAAGCTCAAGGATTACTGTTTCAGGAATAGTAAGTTTTACCATACTATTGGCCCAGCATTCCGATGATGGACGTCTATCACCAAAATCATAGAAATTAAATCTAGTAGTTCTATCGATTTCTCTACTTCCGCGGCTAATAGTTGCCATTTGTAAAGCAGAGTCAGGTGAGCCAAAGCCATGACAATTAAGGCTTACGCGGTACCATTCACCAAAACCAGTATCAAGATACAGCGCGTCTTTATTGCCTTCTCTTTCAATCCTAAAGCCTCTTACATCATTTGAAAATGCAATACTTTCTTCTTTACGGCCTTCAAAGACCACAGGATCAATAAGTGGCGCACTTATTTGCTTCTTGGGTTTAGCCACAGGTTTAGTAGCCGAATTATTATTAACATCCTCAGTTGAGGCAAAAATAGCAGCTGTAAAAGCGAAAAGTGAAACTAACATTATGCTCTCCCGTACACGTATTATAACAAAAATTGCGCAAATTTAAAGCTTTTTAATTATTTATTACAAAAAATTAAAATTATGCAGTTTTAACGTAACCAAAAGCATAAATCCGTTGCAGAACACACTTATTTTGGTTAATGCCAGTGCATAGATTTATGAAGGGAAAACATCATGGCTCGTAAGAAAATTGCACTTATTGGTGCAGGTATGATCGGTGGCACTTTGGCGCACATCGCGGCACGTGAAGAATTAGGCGATATTATTCTATTTGATATTTCAGAAGGCACACCACAGGGCAAAGCCCTTGACCTTGCTGAGGCTTCTACGACTTTTGATAAAGACGTAAAATTAAAAGGCGCAAATGATTATGCCGATATCGCGGGCGCGGATGTTTGCATTGTTACCGCTGGTGTTCCTCGTAAACCGGGCATGAGCCGTGACGACCTTATCGGTATTAATTTAAAAGTTATGAAAGCGGTTGGCGAAGGCATTAAACAATATGCGCCAAACGCATTTGTAATTTGTATCACAAACCCACTTGATGCGATGGTTTGGGCTTTACGCGAATTCTCTGGCTTACCACACAATATGGTGTGCGGCATGGCGGGCGTTCTTGATAGCGCGCGCTTTAATTATTTCCTAGCTGAGCATTTTAATATTTCAATCGAAGACATTCACGCATGGACACTTGGTGGTCATGGTGATGATATGGTTCCTATGGTTCGTTATTCAACGGTTGGCGGCCTTCCGCTTCCGACATTAGTTGAGCAAGGCAAAATCAGCCAAGAAAAACTTGATGCAATCGTTGAGCGTACGCGCAAAGGCGGCGGTGAGATTGTGGCGCTTCTTAAAACTGGCTCGGCTTTTTATGCCCCTGCGGAATCGGCAATTGTTATGGCGAAATCTTATCTTTCAGATAAAAAACGCGCCCTTCCTGTTGCGGCATATTGCGACGGTGTTTATGGCCAAAAAGGTATTTATGTTGGCGTTCCCGTAATCATTGGCGCCGGCGGCGTTGAACAAATCATCGAATTCCCGATGGATGAAGGTGAAAAAGAAATGTTTGCAAAATCGATCGCAGCAGTTGAAGGCCTTCTTGAAGCTTGTAAGACATTGGACTCTTCATTAGCTTAAAGCACCTCAAGTAAAAGTTATTTTACTACGTAAAAAATACTTTTACTTGGATTAAATAGACAATAATTTTTAAAAAGTGTCATTTTTAAAAATTATCGACATATATATAAAAATCCCACCATAAAACGGTGGGATTTTTTTGTTGAATTATTTAAAATAGTGTAA
>CAYUCW010000021.1:0-33073 GCA_964443435.1 uncultured Caulobacteraceae bacterium
ATGAGTAAAATAATAGAATCAGATTATTATCTTAAAGCACTTGCCGAAGTAGATGCTATTATTGAAGCGGGAGAGAATGCAAATGATGATGCAAAAGCTAATTGTAACAAGAAACATTTTGAATATCTAAACTTGGCAAGTAAAGAGGGTGACGATAGAGCGACATATGGACTTGCTTATTGTTATCATGTTGCAGCATGGGGATTTGAATTAGATAAGATTAAAGCGCATAATTTGTTGAAATCACTTGAAAACTCAAACATTCCAGAGGCTCTTTACAATTTAGCTGTGGATTTTGATCTTGGAGAAGTTGTAAAAAGAAATACCAAGCGCGCTTTTTCATTATATCATAGAGCAGCCTTATTAGGAGATAAAGTTGCATGCGAACAAGTATCTGAATTTTTCACCGCTGGAGAAATCGTCCCAAAAGATTTAAAAATAGCTAAATTTTGGAAAAAACTATCAGAATGTGATGAGAAAGACATTTCACCACCTTATCGCAGATGGCTACGGTAAATCAACTAACCAATTTTACAATTAAAATTGCTTTGGCTTTTGAATTTAACTAGGATTTGAATTAAATGACAAATAAAAAAATAGAAAAGATGAAAAATATAATTGAATCCGAATTTTATTTAAAAGCACTGGAGATTGAAAGCACAGTACTTGATTCAACAAGTACTTTTAATGATGAAGAAATTGCAAATGGTGAAGCAAAACTTCTAGAAATTATGCATCTTGCTGCTAATGAAGGTGATGACAGAGCAACTTACTTTATTGCTGCATGTTACCGTTTCGGAGACTGGGGAGTTGAGATCGATAAAAAGCGAGCCCATAATATGACAAAAACACTCGAAAATTCAAATATTCCTGTAGCTCTTTATAATTTAGGGGCTGATTTTGATGTTGGAAACGTTATTAAAAGAAATTCCAAGCGCGCTTTTTCCTTATATTATCGAGCGGCTCTTTTAGGAGATAAAGTAGCTTGCGAAGAAATATCTAAATTCTATGCTGTTGGCGAAATCGTTCCAAAAGATTTAAAATTAGCTAAGGCATGGAAAAAGAGAGCTGAATGTGATGAAAAAGAAATTTCACCTCCCTATCGCAGGTGGTTATGATAAATAAATAATAAATTGCAACTTTCAGAGGTATTGTATCTATGGCAATGGTTTTTGGCCATACCGAAGTTTTGAAATAAAGGGCAATGGGTTTGGTAATTTCGCGGTGAATTTTCTTATTTCCGCTTTGGCTTTTTCAATGCCCATTATGTTTTCAATACGGCGGTCTAAAAAATTCCAAGTATCAATATTATCAGGGCTTTCGTCATTAAGATAATAAAGCCCCGTGGCGGCATCGGTTGCCAAAAGGGTTGCACGCTTAGTATAGAAATTAAAATCGGTTGAGGCATCGCCCATGGCGCACCATGCGGTATGGGCGGCGCGATAGCCAATCTGGCTTGCCCTTGTGATATTTTGCGGCAAAGCAAGAATCGCCAATGCGCCCCTTAATGCCTCTTTATTATTCCCTAAAAATTCAAGGCGGGTTTTAATCGCAAGAGTAGCTTTTTCACGGATTTTTAGTTTTGGATTTGCTATTAATGCGGCTTCCATTGCATTATCGGCAAGCGAAAACCAATAATCAATCAAGCTTATAGTGCCATAAGGCGCAATTACCCCAAGCATGCCTTCATCAAGATTAATATCTTTTGCCGCCGCCAAAAGCGCACTATTTCCAAGCCCAAGAAATGGGGCATTTCTTAGGTAAGAAAAGAGTAAATTATCTAAATTATTTGGGCTTTGCATAATCATATAATACGCTTATCAAAACAAAAGCGAAAGTAAAATTGTTTGTAAACTCACTTATTTATAAAGTTTAAAAAGGGCATTAGTTGAAATTATTCTATTGAATAAAAAAGACTCAGGTAAAATTCAATGAATCTGCAGGATTATTGCGTTTAAAGCTAGACAATAAGCCAAGTCTTAGGTATAGCCGCGCATCATTCGTTATTAACTACTATTGGGAGAAGTATCCTGGTTCAGATTATTGTGCGCGAAAACAACGTTGATCAAGCGTTGAAAGCACTAAAAAAGAAAATGCAGCGTGAAGGTACGTTCCGTGAAATGAAACGTCGCAATCACTTTGAGAAGCCATCAGAAAAACGCGCTCGTGAAGACGCTGAGGCTGTTCGTCGTACTCGCAAATTACAGCGCAAACGTGCGCAGCGTGAAGGCCTTATCGCTATCCGCTAAATAATAGTTTTTAAAACTATAAAATGCCGCCATTTTTTGGCGGCTTTTTGCGTTTTTATTGATTTAAATTCTATTCATCAATTAAAGGCAACCGAAATACACGGTAACCTTCATCATTGCCCAAGGTTTCATATAAATTTATGGCGGCTTTATTGTCTTCATTAACCAGCCAGAAAACTTGTTTTAGATTTCTTTGTTTCGCCGAATCTATGACTTTTTCCATCATAGAACGGCCAAGTCTTTTTCCGCGTGCATTTTCACTTACATAGACATCTTGGATAAAACAGATATCTCTTGGGTGCCATGTATTGCGCATAATAACATAGTTTATAAATCCAAGAAATTCACCATGTTCTGTGGCTACAAAGCAGCCCATTTGTTTTTCACTTGGTTCGCATAAACGATTGAAAACTATTTCAATATTATACGCAGAATGGGAAATTCCATATAAATCAAGATAAATTTTCCAATGCTTTACCCATTGTTCTTTATGTTCAAGTTTTAATTCTTCGATTTCCATGCATTATATATGCAATAGAATTTCATAATAGTGAAGTATTATCTCGTTTTTGGGGCAAAAAAAGTCTGATTATACGATTTTGAAGAATTTTACCTTTAGATTTTCGCAATCTATTGAGCTTTAAGGTATTAAATCACCTTTTAATTCAGGAACGGCTTTTGCAAGTTCATAAGCGACAATTTTTGCAAAAAAGTCTGCGCCCTCTCTACCTATATGGGTATAATCAAAGCTTAGCTTGGCTTGCCCGACTGGCTCTAGGATATTTTTTAATTGCTCGGGGGTTAAGGGCGGTGCATTTGGTATAGGCGCAACACCTGTACTTGCGGCAATTGTAGTTCCTGTTTTTCCGGCCTCTAATACTTCGTTTGAAGGCGGCTTCTGGGCAAAGCGCATTGATTCTACGGGGCCAAGTTTTTGCACTGCTTCTTGGGATTTTGCATATAAATCAACCAATGGCACATTCATTTTGGCGGCAATATTTCTTGTGGCCTCTGCCCAAGGGGTAAGGTCATTATCAAGGATTCCGTTTTTAAACCCACGTCGTGTAAGTGGTGTTACAAGAACAGGAATTGCACCGGCGTTTCTGGTTTCTGTAACATATTCTTCAAGGAATTTTGGGAATTCAGTTTTTAAGTCAGATGATCTTCCTGGCTTCCCTGGCTGATCATTATGCCCAAATTGAATAAGCACATAAGTATTTTTAAAGCTTTTATTCTTCATTTCATTAAGCGCAATATCCCATGAACCTTCGGCACGGTAAGAATAGCTTGAACGCCCTCCACGCGCCAAATTCACACAGGCAACAAATGAGCTTAGACGATACGAACAGAAGCTCGGCCCCCAACCGCCTATAACCGCCGTTGTAGAATCACCCACAAGAATAATTTTTTTGGCACTAATTTTTTTGGTTGCCGCGCGCGCTTCGAAATCTGCGGCAGTAAGTGTAGTATTAAGCGTTTTAATATCAGTGACTTTTGAATCTTGCGCCATTGCACAATTTGCTAAAAAAATTACAGGCAGGCTAAGAATTAAATTTTTAAACTTCATGTTTTCCTCCTTAGTTTTTATTTGCCAAGAAATTAATGGCGTTTAAAATATAGCGTTTGTGTAAAGCACTAACGAATGGCGGCATTCTTGCGAAAAATAGGTTTGCTTTATTATTTAGAATAAAGCTTGCGGCACCAATTTTCCTATCATGATCGCGGCTATAGGCCCCTATAATTTCTATGCCTTCACCGTCAATAATCAAGCCATTTGATAATTGCCCTTCGGCTTGGTGGAAAGTATTGGTTGCTTGATCAGATGGAATCCCTGAATAGATTTCGTGACTACGGATAAAGTTCCAATTTCCCATCCAAGGCGCACGCAGATTACCAACCTGTCCTTCATATTTAAAATAATTAAGGCTTGATAATTGCCCTGCTATGCCATCGGCTAAATCATCATCGGGCGCATAAATGAATACCGGAGTTTTATTTGCGATTTCTTCAAGAATATCAGAGTTAAGTTTTCCTTTTATCCCTTGCTTGACTGCATCCTTATTTGGCTGTGCTTCAAGGCCAGTTTGCTCACCTACTTGTTTTTTGGCAATTTCGGCGGCTGAAAGTCCTGAGCTTATGATGCAATCATATTTTGTGCCTTTTGTATAAGGTTCTATTTTCAAATTCGGAATAGTTTTCAAGAATTCCTCAAATGATTTTGGAATATCAATAATTGCAATTTTATTTGCCTTAATTTCAATATTAGTATCAATAACCCAAATATCGCGTGTAAAAGTGGGATGCCCCTTTAAAGTCACAATTATTTTATTAAGACCAGTTTTTTCAAGTGGCGGTGTAATTACATCAGTTGCCAATAAATAAGAGAATTTATCTTTGACATTTTCTGGCGTGTCATATGACGCAATATTGGTTATTTTACCATCTGGCTCTTGAAGGCTTAGCTCTATTTTTGATTTAACTTCTTGATTGGTGTCATTAAAGAAATAAATATCCAAAACAGCTTTTTCATTTTTTTCAAATACAAGTTTTCTTTGCTTAGCTATGGCGCGCACTGGATGTAATGCACTTTTTATCAAGTCAGGCGAAGATTTAAAATATCTTAAATTATCAACTATTCCAGAATGATTTTCAATTGAAGTAGATTCCCAGCCCGAAATAGCCGCCATGTCAACTTCATCACCAATTCTTATATTCTCCATATAGTTTTGCCATGATTCATAGGCTTTTCTACCGATTGAAAAATATAATAATTCAGATGATGGGAATGCTTTATCAAAGCCCCATTTTTTAATAAATTTATTAGTGGCATCAAGAATTTCAATATGATCTATTAAATCATATGAAGATTTGCCATTGGCAAGGATGTCGGCGACCATAAGGGAGTGATTATCCGCCACCGCACAGCCTTGCATTTCTCCAAACTCAACGATTGCGGGCTTGAATTTTTGTTTATGGATATATTCATCCTTATTTGCATAGAATTTATCATACCATTGGTCACCTGCACCTTGGTGATTGACCCACCAACCGCCCCATTTAATTTCCCTTGAGTTATAATATTTCTTATCATAGGGAAGAAACATTGCTTGCGCCGCGCCGCGCTCTACGAAGCCATCATTAAGAATAATAATTCTTGATGGATCTTCTTCATGAATTGCCTCAAGAATTTTTCTTACTAATGGATTATCAAGATTTGCCGAAATTTCATTTTGCAGTGTATATTGAATTACAGATGGGTGAGATCTAAACATTCTTGCCATCATTCGGCATTTTTCGAACATATAATTTACGCTAAACTGATCTTCAAAGCTTAGCTTTTCACCAGGTTTGAGATCTTTGGAGATTGCGTGTCTGCCGCCGCCGGGCTCTATTACCCTTAAAAGGCCTCTTTCATCTTGAAGATGCGTTACACGTTTCTTTGCAATATTTCGGTGCGCATGAAGGCAATTTAAACCAAGCGCAAACGCCGCATCTATTTCTCTTTTGGCAAGAATATTAGTTGGGTAAAGCCCATTATAGCCCCAATAACCCCAAGAAATTGCCGAATATAATTTTATTCTTTTATGGTTTAATTTTAAATGTGCATCAGTGCCAAGGCCATCAATATTAAACCATCTAAAGCCAAATCTAAATTCTTTTACCGATTTATTCTTATTTATATTAAGTGTGAATTTAATTGTATAAAGATTTGGATTTTCTAAATCCCAATATTGTATATTATCGGCAATAATTTCATATTTAAATTCAGAATATTCGCCAATATTTTTTACCGAAATAAATTTAGTTTTTATAGCAATTGGCGTATTATTTTTATCATTAATTTTGATATTTATTGCTTCAATACTTGGTGCTTTGCTATTATTTTTGATTTTTACATAGGCGAAAATTTTATTAATTACGTCAGTATTTAAAATCCAAGCATCGCTTATATGTGCTTCTTTTGGATGCGCGGAAATTGTTAATCCGCCATCAATTCCGCCAAATCCATGCGAAGCAAAAAACTTATATTTACCCCATTTCATTGTAGTTGAATCGCGCCAATCAAAGCGACCACCAGGGTTTGTAATTCTTATATTTAGCTGATTTATTTCATTGGGCTTTGCGGCATTTGTTAAGTCACAATCAAATTCACATTCCGCCATGATTGAATAGCCAACCAGCTTGCCGTTCAAATAAACTTCGGCACGAAAACGCGCAGATGGAATATGAAGTATAATACGCTTACCCGCAAAAGAGTTTGGAATTTTTATATTTTTTGACCACCAAGATACGCCCTTATATGCGCCATATTGCGGCACATTATCGACTTCGGCATATCTATATTCATCGGCACCATAAGGCCTGAAGCCATTTACGCCCCAAAAATGTTGCTCAATAGTTGAGGGGATACTAATTATTTTATCTGAAGTAGTTTCAAGCTTAGCAAAGCCAATACTTGGTTCATTGATTGGCAATTTTTCAAGTACCACATCATTAGGAAGATAAATATCGTCATTTTCCCATTTTGCCGATTTATCAAGCCAAACTTTCCAATTATCATCTGGAATTTGCATTGTATTTTCAGGCAAATTAATTTCAGAGGCTTTCACATTACCCGCTTCTAATAGTGCCGCACCCGCACCAGTGGAAAGAATAAAATTACGACGATTAATTTTTGACATTTTTTCCACCTAACCATGAAATATCTTGAAAGAGAGTTTCTAATTTATATTTGCTTGCTTCATCCGCACTTAATTGTTTTGACCAGAACACGCTTTCGGAAGTATCTTTGGCTTTGCCCTTTGTACCATATTCCATGAAATTTGCAGTTTTATAGGTTTCGGTGCGACCAGGATTCCATTCACGCCATCTTTCATTATGTAAATTGGCGTCAATCTTACAATTTATAAAAGCAACCTGCGCATATGGCCGCCATGCGCGCCCTAGATAGAGATTTTTTGCTTCAGGATGTGAGGTTATCAAGCATTCACTAAAGACATAGGCCGTAGTTTCCGCTTCTGAGGTTCGGCTATGCGCCGTTATAAATGCGCCATCTTTTTTAATAAAATGAATATGGCATTTATCAAAAAAAGCTAAGGCATTTCCGAAAATAAAATCTACATGCCCCTCTATATAACAATTTTTATAATATTGCTTTGAAGGTAATAAAGGTTTTTTACTGGCCGAATATAAAGTATCTTGTGCACCCAAAAGCCTTACATTATTCAAGACCGCAAAATCCGATACAATATATAATGCAACGGCTTGCGAAGATTCAGTATTATTTAAATGATAGTCATTTTGTATAGTTAGATTTGTTGCGGTGAAATAATCACCACTTATTGTAATTGATGCCGATTTTCCGGTACCGCCCGCAGATTTATTGCTATCGCCCCAAACTAAAACAACATCTTCGGGCTTTGCAGCTTTGCCAATAAGTTTAATATTTGGTTTGGTAAAATTTAATTTCTCTCTATAAATGCCTTTTGAAATTTCAATTATTCCGCCATTTTCAGGTAATGCATTATAGGCTTCGGCAATGGTTTTATATTCACTCGGAACTTTAACAATCATTGCTTTATTAATTGACTGCGCAATGGAATTATTCGCAAATAAAGCGCCAGATATTGAACTTATAATAAAGCTTCTTTTCGTGATTTTAGATTGCATCATATCCACCCACTTGTTCTTGAGAATTTATTATTTTGGCATTTTTATATTTTACGCCAATTATAAGGTTTTTATCGATTTTGCTTCTATCCCATGGCCTTGCGCCTGATTTTGAATAGACATAATTTTCAAGCCTATTAGTAGCAATAGGATTGAAATTCTTATTAATTGAAATCTCTTTTCTAAGATTAATATTCGCTTTTGCTTTATAAGGGGCAAAGGCATTCATTCCATTTGGCAAAGCTTCGTAATAATCAATCAGCTTCGCATCCATAGAATTTTTTATTAAATTTCCTTTAGCATATAAGTCTAAATCGCCAGAACCGCCAAATAAAAGCATAGGAAGATTTTTTTTAGTATCAGGGCCACTAATCATAATATTATTTATTAAATCAATATTACCGATTGCTTTGGCTTTCCCAGTCCATTGATCTTCTACTAAAGTATATTGTACACACGCATTACCAGGGTTATAAAAAATATTATTGGCAATCAAAGCACTTGCACCACCCTTAAGCAAAGGATTTCTTTCATTATTGCAAGCGTATAAATTACCAATTATTTGAATATTTCTTACATTATCATGAATAAGACTTCCCATTGAATGTGGGCCTTTGGCATGTGAAGAATCATGAAGTGCGTTCGCGATAATATTATTCTTAAAAATTATATTATGCGAAGTATTTGCCTGCCATTCAGAAAGGTTTGCGCCATTAAATCTTGGCCCCGAGGCCGATAAGCATTCATCAATTGCCCAGCTTATAGAGCAATTTTCAATTATTATATTATTTGCGGCAGTAATTGCGATTCCATCGGGTTCAAAGCCAGATTTATTGGGCATGCCCGCATCCCCAGGCCTTACTGAAATATGTCTTATATAGACATTATTGGCACTTATATTTATGCCGCCTTTAATAAGGCAAATCCCGGGGTTTGGCGCAGTTTCCCCGCAAATAATTAAATCAGGATTTTTAATTACAAGATTTTGTTTATTTAAATCTATAATTCCAGCGGTTTCAAAAATAATTTTTCTTGGAAAATTTTGTTCAATTGCAAATTTAAGCGAACCAATTCCGTCGAAATTTCTATTTGTAACTTTAATTATTTTATAGTCTTGAGGTCGTAGTTTTTTGTCGCCAAAATAATTTAGCGAAAAGGCAGCAATGGCATCAGTAATTATTTCTCTTCTTGAAAACATATTTGCGCTTCTAAAAACAAATTATAGATTGGGCATTATTACAATGCCCAATCTGAACAATATATATTCTATAAATAGAAGTATAAGTAAGCCACATGAATGGCTTACTTATTATTTAATATTAAAACTGATACTTAACGCCAAAGTTAACCTGAGTACCAGTGCTTCCATAAGCATTTATTACACGTTGATCATATGCCCAACGATTATTGGTCTGATTGGTAATATTAAGCGCTTCAAGAACAAATGATATTTTCTTGGTTGGGCTATATCTGAATGAAAAGTCAATATTTGTTGTTGGCTCTGATCCACCAAATTCATTCATTAATGGGCCATCGCAAGCCGTACCATTTGATTGCAAGCCTGGGCTACAAGCACCAGATGCGATCGGATAAGTTGTATAATAACCATCACGTTTTGCCATTGAAATACGTGTATTAATTTTATCAGTCTCATAATAAAGAGTGAAGTTTAATGCATTTGGTGACGCATTAAGCCAAGGACCAGTTCCATATACTGGTGCTACTGTAGCACTACCTGGATCAAGTATATAAGTTAAATCAGATTCAATATGAGTTGCATTTAACTGAACACCCAAATCTTTTAATGGACCCGGTAAGAAAGTTAAATCAGTTTGGAAGTTTACTTCCCAACCGCTTAAGCTTCCGCCCGGAGCATCACGGAATTGACGTGCCGCAATTTCATAATCATTAGTTATATAAGATACTTGGTTTGCACCATTAACAGTTCCATTATTAAACTGAGCCAAAAGTGCATTAATTGTACCTTGATCTACTAATTCAGAAATTGGCGCTGAATAGAATACTGTTTGTGGATACGATTCAATGTCTTTTTGGAATAAAGCAACAGAGAATAAAGCACCCTTATTGAAATACCATTCATAAGAGAAGTCATAAGCTTCTGCACGATATGGGTTAAGTTTTGGATTACCAACAGTCATTGTAGCGCCAGTTGTGTTTCCATTATTTGGAATAGAAATGGCGGAAATCGCTGGCGATAATTGCACCAATTGCGGTCTTGCCATAACTTTAGATGCGCCAAGACGAACATACATATTTCTTCTAAAATTATATGATGCATTGAATGAAGGCAATGTATCATCATATTCATTTTCACCAGTAATTGGTGCGCCAATTGCGGTTTGGCCTGATGCAAGAATTTCTGTTTTAACCTGTCTTACGCCAATATTTCCAGACAATGGTCTTGAGAATAATTCAGTGTCAAAATTAAGTTGGGCATAACCGCCAGACGATAATTCCTTAACGCCAAAACTTGCCTGACGGTTTCTTTTATTAGTAATAGTGAAATCACCAAATTTATTTATACAATTACAAGTAAAACCAAAAACACTGTCAAAAGCTTCAATTGACGGGGCAAAGAAGCTTGTAGTCGTTCCGGCTGGAACTTCTAAGCCTTGACCAAATTGAATTACTTTACCAAGTCTTTCACTTGTTACGCGCGCTTCTCTTTCAGTTGGATTTAAAGTATCGGTTTGTCTTTCAAATTGATTAGTTTTAAATTCAAATGTTCTTGTAACCGCACCAAATTTCAAAGTGAAAGTGTCATTAAAGCGATAGTTGAAATCGGCTTTAGCTGTTGAATAATCATTTGATGTTTCGCGTGTAAAGTGCCTCATACCTGAGAAGCCTTTAACAATGCCCCAAAGGTTTGGATCGGCGGCATTAAATCCTAAATCTATAATAGGCATAGTATTTGTATTACGCTCATCATATGTAAATGTAGCTGGCGAATCCATATAGTTAAATTCAACCAAAGTACCACGATAGAAATTGTTTGAATTAGAGAAGCCTGCCGTAAAATTACCACGTAATTTACTTGTAAACTCTCTATCTAAATTGATAGAGAATTGTTTAAATTCAGTGGTATATTCACCTCTATCCGCAGCAGAGCGCCAATCAACATTTCTTAATTTTAAATAATTTGCATTATTATTTACAACATTTGCATCAAGCACATCGACCGCAGGGCGACCAATTAGTTTGTCACGGAAAGCCATGCCATCAGATGACGCAATATAGCCTACTGATAATGGGTTATTATAATATTCATATGTATCAAGATTATTAGGGTTAAATGAGAAAGTGAAGCCAGCAACAGGCGTTGTACCATTTAATTGCTGTCCGCAATCAACACTATGATTAAGTTCTGTTGCCGCAACCGCTGTACATAAAGATGGGTATAGACCTCTCTTATTCGCAACACTTGTTGCCGCAGTCGCAGTATTAAAAGTAGCATTTGTATTATTGCGATTTAAACCAACCGCTGAAACTTGATAAATCGTACTTTTGTTTTCAAAGTTTGAATAAAGTCCATCAAGGGTAAATCTTGTTTTGCTATCAAGTTGAATTTGTAAAGCACCTGTAAGACCAAGGCGTTTTTGCTCTACGTCTTGTTGCTCAATTGAAGGAAGCGCTGGGAATTTTACAAGTGAATCATTACATCCTGGTGTAGTTGCAGTTGCGCCAACAGTAACAAAGCTTGCGCAATTTGGATAAAGTTTTGCATAGGCAACAGGATCAGAACCAGTTTGAGCGGCAATTACAGATGGGTTTGTGATAATTGTACCAAATGTAGTGCCAGTTGGCGCCGAGAAGCCAGCGCGACCAGGAATTTCATTGCCTGCCCATGTTGTACCGCGATAAACATAATCCGATGATCCCGCACCACGACGATATTGGTCATTTTCACCATTACGCTCTGAATAAGCCGCCGAACCTAGGAAACCAATTTTTCCATCCATCCAACGCTTAGAGAAAATCGCAGTAGCACGTGGGCTGTGGATTTCGCCATTTGTATTAAAAGAATCTTGAATAGAAAAAGCTAATTGAGGCTTATTAACAGGATAGTTAAATGGCTTGCCTGTAATTAGGTCAACAGTAGCGCCAAGCGATCCTTCATCAGTTTCAGCAGAAGCAGTTTTTCTTACTTGCAAAGAATTGAAAAGTTCAGAAGCGAATGTATTAAAATCAAATGCACGTGATCTATTAGGTGTAGAGCCTGCATCATTTGCCCCAGCAGTTGCTAAGGCTTCAAGGCCATTAATGCGAACGCGCGTGAAGTCACCACCAAGGCCACGTACCGAAATTGAACGGCCTTCACCATTATCGCGGTCAATTGAGATGCCTGGAATACGTTGCAAAGATTCAGCAAGGTTTGCATCTGGGAAATCGGCTATATCTTCAGCATCAATCGCATCAAGCATTACATCTGCTTTTTGCTTTATTCTTAATGCGCTCTGCAAAGAGGCACGATAGCCAGTCACAACCACAGTTTCAGATGCTTTATCTTTTTCTTGCGCAAAAACTGCCGCAGGCGTTAAATTGCCAACAAAAACAATTGCTGTTGTCGCAAAAAGTATATTTTTTATTTTAGTATTTTTACTTAGTTTCATTTTACACTCCCCACACCTAGATACCGGTGTCATTATATATTATTTTTACTTTTTTGCATTTATAATATAAATATTATTTAAAAGTCAATGCTTATCTCAAAAAAATATGAAGTTTATAACTTTGCTAACATATTGTTTATAATGCCTTATTCTATATTTTTTTATATAAAAGGGTAAAATTTGCTTTTTAAATTTACTTGCTATTTTTTTTAATCTATTTTAATTCTGAAATAATATTTAAATAGGGAAATTTTATGATAGACGAAGATTCTGACGAATTAGAAGAAATTAGCTTATCCTCGCGGGAGCCTTCGTTTTTAAATACTTTTCATCAAGGTCGCTTACATGGCGCTTTAGCGCGCAAACTTGGTGTGAAAATACTTAGCGGAACTTATAAAAGTAATGAAATACTTCCTAATGAAGTTGAAGCCAGTAATATTCATGAAATTTCGCGATCTGGATATAGAGAAGCAATAAGAATTCTTGCTTCAAAAGGTTTGGTTGATAGTAAGCCAAAACTTGGCACAAGAGTGACCGAGCGTGATAGATGGAATATTCTTGACCCTGAAGTACTTGGCTGGATGTTTGAAACCGAACCTTCTAAAGATTTTGTAACTGGCTTATTTGAACTTAGATTAATTACTGAACCTGCGGCGGCGGCATTGGCGGCGGAAAGAAGGACAGATCAAGACGTTGAGCTTATGCGGGATTCACTTGAAATTATGAAGCAATATTCACTTGCCGATGAGAGAGGCCGTAAAGCAGATCTTGAATTTCATAATTATTTAATGAAATCTACCAAAAATGAAGCTTTAATATCTTTAAGCACTTCAATTAGTGCTGCGGTTGCATGGACAACTATTTTCAAACAAAGAGCTGGCGATTTACCAAGAGACCCACTTCCAGATCATATCGCAGTATTTGAAGCAATAGAAAGAAAAGATTCAAGCTCTGCAAGATGGTGCATGGAAACTTTAGTGCGCATGGCACTAAAAGATACCCATGCAAGCATGAATAATTAGAATAACTCAGACAATATAAAGGATTTTTCCTGTTAAAAATTAGATTATTTAATAAATTTGACAATAAATACGCGATTTACTGCATTATTAATGAGTGACCTTAATTAAAAACAATTATTGACAAAGAAGTTTTGTCTGAGTAATAATTTAAGAAAAAATTATCTCAAGGGCAAATTTATGTTAAAAATTAACAATCTAACCAAATCATATGGTGAGACATTAGTATTAGAAAACATAAATCTAGAAATTGCTTCAAATAGCTTTATCGCATTTCTTGGCCCATCTGGTTGTGGAAAAACAACATTACTTCGTCTTATAGCTGGCCTTATTGATAATAATATTGGCGAAATTTTTATAGACGATAAAAGAATAGATAAATTACCACCCGCGCAGCGTAATACTGCGATGGTTTTCCAAAATTATGCATTATACCCGCATATGAGCGTAGAAAATAATCTTAAATTTGGCTTGGAAAACATAAAGCTTCCAAAAAATGAAATTGCATCGCGCATTAATCATGCAATGGAAATCCTTGAAATTTCCCATTTAGTCAATAAAAAGCCCGGACAATTATCGGGCGGACAAAAGCAGCGAGTTGCAATTGGTAGGGCAATTGTAAAAAACCCTAAGATATTCCTTTTTGATGAGCCTTTGTCAAACCTTGATGCCTCTTTGAGGCTTAAAACTAGAATTGAGCTTGCTGAGCTTCATCGCAAACTTGATGCAATTATGATTCTTGTAACTCATGATCAGATTGAAGCGATGACTTTGGCGGACAAAATTGTCGTCCTAAATGATAAAAAAATACAACAATTTGGTGCACCAATTGATATTTATAATAGGCCAGTGAATAAATTTGTTGCTTCATTTGTTGGCGCACCTGAGATTAACTATTTGCCTATTAAAATTACTAATAATAAAGGCAAAATAGAAATTAATCTTGGTTCAAAAACTTCTATCAAGTCAAAATATGAATTTGATAGCGCCACAGATTATTCAGCTTATGAAATTGGTATAAGACCTGAATATCTTAAATGCGTTTCTTCTGAAAATGCTGACCTAATAGCAAACATAGAAATAATAGAGAGATTAGGCGATAGGTCAATTATTTATGCAAGCCTTGATACTGGCACAAAGATAAGAGTTCAAGATGAAGGCAATACAAAATATAAAATCGGCGATAAATTTGGCATTGTAATCAATAGTGATGGTATTATCTTATTTGATAATAATGGCACAGCCATTTATCATGAAACTAATGGAGGGATGAATGAATAAAGCTTCATTCCTTCAAAATGAGAAAATAAAAGGCTATTTTTTTATTGCGCCATTTCTAGCGGTTTTTATATTTTTACTAGCAATTCCATTTTTAAATGGCTTAATTCTAAGCTTTAATAAAGCAGATTTATTTGGGGCGCGGCAATTTGTAGGTATTGAAAATTACATACGCCTTTTTAAAGATGCTATTTTTCTACAATCATTGGGGAATACATTTTATTTCTTATTACTAAGCGTTATTCCGCTTACAATCATTCCCTTAATACTCGCAATTGTTTTGAATAATGATGATAAAATTAGTGCCTTTTTTCGTGCCTTTTTCTTTTCTTCATCGGTTTTATCGGTAACAATTGTGACATTAATTTGGCGCATGGTTCTTATGAATGATGGTGGCCTTGTTAATAATATACTTGGAATATTTGGTGTGGGGCCAGTCCCATTCTTAGCAAGTCCAAATTTTGTAATGGTTTCTATGGCTATTATCACAATTTGGTGGTGCATTGGCCTGCCCATGACTATGTATTTAGCCGCGCTTCAACAAGTTCCCGATGATTTATATGAAGCGGCAATTCTTGATAATTCGAATTGGTTTAATACAATCATAAGAATAACAATCCCTATGATTGCTAAAACAATTTTCTTTGTCGCTATTGTGCAAACTATAATGCAATTCCAATTATTTGGGCAACCGCAATTAATAACCCAAGGCGGCCCAAATGGCGCATCAAGACCAATTGTCTTATTCATATTCGAAGTTGGTTTCAGAAGGTGGGATATTGGATATGCGCAAGCGGCTTCACAAATCCTCACAATATTTATTTTAGGCATCACAATATTTCAATATATTTTATTGAAAGAGCGACCATCAAAAGTGGGAGGCGCTTAGATGTCCAAGCCAAAATTTAATGGATTTGTTCCGCGTACACTTCTAATAATTGCTAGTATATTAATGTTTGTTCCGATTGGGTGGGCATTAATTATGTCTTTAAAATCAAATGAAGAATTGCTTCAAGCAACTTCAAATGCTTTTAAAGCACCTTACACATTTGAAAATTATATATCTATATTTACGAATTCATCAGTATTGAAATGGCTTTTAAATTCAGTATTTGTCTCACTTTTGACTACATTTGGGGTTTTAATAATATCGTCGCTTGCAGGTTATGGCTTTGCAAGATTAAATTTCCCAGGGCGCAATATTATTTTCATAATTGTCTTGCTTGGCCTTGCGATTCCTGAACAAGCAGTAATTATTTCTCGTCATATTATGTTTACAGAACTTCATTTGCATAATTCTTATGCTGGTTTGGTTTTACCTGGGCTTTGTTCTCCATTTGGCGTTTTTCTCATGACCCAATATTTCAAAGCCATACCAAAAGAATTTGATGAAGCAGCGCGAATTGATAATGCCACGGAATTCCAAATCTTTTTCAAAATATTATTACCGCTTACTTTACCTGCGCAAGCAACACTTGGAATTTTCACCTTCCTTGCTTCTTGGAATGATTATTGGTGGCCATTAATAAGCGCCACAAAAACGAATATGTTTACTTTAACAGTTGGCCTTGCATCTTCACAGATAAATTTCGCGCAAACTTCAGGACTTGGCTATTTAATGGCACAGGCAATATATGCGACAATACCTATATTTATCGTTTATGCAATATTCCAAAAATATATTATTCGCGCTGTTTCAGGTCAGGCGGTGCATTAATGAAAAAATATATAACCTGCCTTAGTTTTATTTTACTTGCTGCTTGCGCAAAAGAAAATAATCATGAGACCATTATAAGCGTGCAAAGAATCTTTGGTGAATGCCGTGCAAATGTCCCTGTTAATTCTGCACCAATAAAAAACCCAGATGGCGAATGTGAAATCATTACCCATTTATTAGATAGATTCCAAAGCGAAAACCCAGATGTAAAGCTTGATATTAATATTGCCGCTTGGCCTGGTTATGATCAATTATCGGCGCAGCTTGCAGCAGGGGATCCACCTGATATTGTTACTATGCACATGTCAGCATTACCTGATTACCAGACAAGAGGACTTGTACAGCCATTATCACAAAAGTTTAGTGAAATTGGGATTGATAAAAATAGTTTCACCAAAGCCGCGATTAATGGTGTGACTATCAATAATGAAATTTATGGTTTGCCTTTCGATAATTGGACTCAATTATGGCATATAAATACTAAACTATTTGCAAAAGCTGGCTTAATGAAAAATGGTGAGCCTATCCTTCCTAGTTCTGAAGAAGAATTTATCGCCCATGCAATAAAATTTAAAAAAGCCACTGGATTACCTTATTTAATTCAAGCAACCGCAAATGAACAAGCTTCATATACAAGAAATTTATATACTTATTTAAAAGATCAAAATTCAAACTTCTTTGCGGATACCAGCAAAATTAATTTAAATACACCCGAAGCCAATCGTATAGTTAAGCTTTTCACTAAATTATATAGTGAAAAATTAATGTCGCAAAACCAAGATTATCCTGCGGCAACTCAGGCTTTTATAAATGGCGAAGGCGGCGTTTATCAGGTCGGAACTTGGATGATTGGCACATTTAACCAAGAAGCAAACACAAAAGGTCAGGCATTATATGATTCATATACTGTGCGTCCCTATCCTATGCTTTATGGTGACGTACAACAATCATATGTGGACGGACATACTTGGGTAAAAACCAATAAAAAAAGAAGTGATGCGCAAGAAAAAGCGGTCTTAAGATTAATGAAGTTTCTTTATGAAAATAATTATGAATGGGCGCGTTCTGGACATTTACCAAGCGTGCAAACAATTGCTCAATCCCCTAAATACTTAAGCCTTCCATATAGAAAATATATAATTTCACTTTCGGAATCTGGTTCAACATTGCCAAATGGCGTTCAAAGACAATTTGCAATTTCAGACATTATTGGTGATGAAATGTCATCAGCAATAACCGGATTTAAAACATCTCAAATGGCTTTAAGCGATGCCGAACATCGCATAAATGACCTATTATTTCATTTAACAATTACGAATAAAACGGAAAAATAAAATGACCGATAATACAATTAATGCTAGCATAATAGCAGATAAAGACTTTATAATATCAGACCTAGATAGACGTATTTTCGGCACTTTTGTTGAACATATGGGAAGATGTGTTTATGGCGGCATATATGAGCCGGAGCATCCAACCGCCGATGAAAATGGCTTTCGTGGTGACGTACTTGCACTTACCAAAGAATTAGGCCCTACAATTGTAAGATACCCAGGTGGTAACTTCTTATCTGGTTATGATTGGGAAGATGGTGTTGGGCCTAAAGAAAATCGTCCTACTAAACTAGATCTGGCTTGGCATACTACTGAAACAAATCAGTTTGGAACGAATGAATTTATAGATTGGTGCAAAAAAGCAGATATTGAGCCAATGTTTGCCGTCAATCTTGGCACGCGCGGCCCTGATGAAGCAAGACATTTCATAGAATATTGCAACCACCCATCTGGCACTTATTACTCTGACTTAAGAATAGCTCATGGCTATAAAGAGCCACATAATATTAAGTTTTGGTGCCTTGGTAATGAAATGGATGGCCCATGGCAGATTTGCGCAAAAACCGCTAGCGAATATGGCCGAATAGCTCAAGAAACTGCAAAAACTATGCGTTGGGTCGATGATTCTATTATTTTAGCGGCTTGCGGTTCTTCACAACGTGCTATGCCGACTTATGCGGCATGGGAATATGAAGTTCTAGATAATTGTTTCGATCAGGTCGATTTTATTTCGCTTCACGCTTATTTCCGCAATGATGGAAATGATATTAAAGAATTTTTTTCAGAAATTGAAAATTTTGACTATTTTATTTCTGAAATCGCCGCGGTTGCTGATGCTATTGCCGCTAAAAGACGCTCTAAAAAGCGCATAATGCTTACCATTGATGAATGGAATGTTTGGTATAAAGCACATAGACCTGAAGACCTGAAAAAGCCAGGTTGGCCGAAAGCACCACCGCTTTTAGAAGAAATTTATAATTTTGAAGATGCGCTTATTGTTGGCGGTGCTCTTATAACTATGATGAACCATTCGGACAGAGTCAAATCGGCATGTATCGCGCAACTTGTTAATGTGATTGGGCCAATTATGACCCAAACAGGTGGGCCAGCTTGGCGTCAAACTATATTCTATCCTTTTGCTGATTGCACTAAATTTGCAAATGGTAAAGTATTGAAACTAAACACTAATTCAAGTGTTTTTGAAACTAAAGCGCATGGCAATATTACTCATCTTGTAAGCTCTGCGGTACATGATGAAGAAAATGGAATTATTTCTATATTTGCGCTTAATCGTGACACTGAAAACTCTATGGATCTAAGTATTGATTTAAGAGGATTTGGAAGCGGCTTTGAACTTGTAAAAGCAAGTGAATATTATGATGAAGATATCAAAAAGGCCAATACAATTGAAAATCCATTGGCTATTATTCCTGCTGATAATCCAAATATAGTTATTTCTAATACTAAAATTTCTGCAAAATTAAAGCCGCAATCATGGAATCTCTTAGTTTTTAAAATAATTTCTTAGAATGCGATTTATAAATTCATTGTGCCTTTTATGAGGCTGCTTCATAAGGAGTTGGGTTTTAAAAAACTTATATAGTATTCAGTGTTGTACTATAGCTACACAATCAAAATAAATATTTAAATTGTCGAACAATTAGTAAAATTTTATTGACATTATTATTTTGTCCGACAATTATAATATAAAAAATAATAAATCAGGAGGAGATTTAATTATGGCCATACATGGTTCAAAAAATAAACTTATTAAAAATATTTGCGTTTCATCATTAGCTCTAAGCTTTTGCTTAGCGGGTAATGCATTTGCACAGGAGAAAGCTGAAGCTAGCTCTGAAACAATAGTGATTACAGGCGTCCGCAAAGCAGCCCAATCTGCTCAAACTATTAAAAAGAATAGTGACTTAGTTGTAGATTCTATCGTAGCAGAAGACGTTGGTAAATTACCGGACAATAACGTTGCGGACTCACTTGCGAGAGTAACCGGTATCCAAGTTCGCCGCGATTCTGGTGAAGCTAATTCAGTATTGATTCGCGGCCTCCCAAACGTGGTAACACTATTAAATGGCCGCGAAGTATTTACTACAACTGGTCGTTATATTGCTTTAGCTGATATTCCAGCAAATATGTTACAAAGAGTTGACGTATATAAATCTGCATCTCCTGGTCAAATTGAAGGTGGTATTGCAGGTTCAATTGATGTTCGCACACGTCGCCCATTTGACACCAAAGGTTTCTCTTTAAACGTGAACGCTCGCGATCAATATAATGATAAAGCAGATTCACATAATCCTAACCTTGGTGCAACTATTTCAAATCGTTGGAATACTGGCGCAGGTGAGTTTGGCGCTTTATTGGGACTATCATATATGAGCTCTAAGTTCCATGAAGAGCGTGCATTTAACATTGAATCTGTAGATCAAACTGGTTTCTTTGCTGCTAACCCGCCACTTCCTAATCGTTTACCAGCAGGTACATCAAGTATTAAAGCACCATTTGTTATGGGATATATCCCTATTTCTGGACAGCGTGACAGATCTACTGCAAGCCTTGCATTACAATGGCGTCCTGATGAAAATACAGAGCTTTATGCCGAAGGTTTTGTAACAAATTATAAGAATATATTCTCATTAGATTTCTTTGTTGGTCTTCCATTATTGGGTGATGGTAATATTTCTGCGACTGTTTATCCAGGCACAAATATATTAAGAACATTAACCAATAGAAACGTGTTTACAATTACATCTACACAAGCAAATGATCATGAATCTGATACAAGCCAATTTGCAGTTGGTGGCTATCGTAGATTTGGTAATTTTAAGCTTTCCACGGACATATCTATTACTAATTCGAAATTCGACACTGCCAATCCAATTCTTGATATAGGTTTCGTTGTCCCATTGGTTCAAGTTAATACTAATGCAAATGGTACAGCTCAACTTAATTATGGCGGCCCAGGTTTTGATATTAAAAACATACCAAATGCAGACTTAATCAATTTTTTCGACAATTACTCTCATGACAAAGGCGATGCTGTTGATTGGCGTACTGATTTAGTTTACACACCTGGCAATACTGACAGTGTTGTAAAAGAAATTTCAACTGGTTTTAGATTTGCTACTCGTAATGCCGAGCATATTAACCAATTTATTGGTGGTTCTGGTGGACCGGTTACTCCAACAAGAGTAAGCCAAGTTCCAGGGCTTGCAAGCCTGTCTGAAAGAATGGCTTCTGGCGGTCCCGATTATATAATGACTCAATGGTTTACGCCAAGCCGTGATTTCTTATTAAATAATACTGGTGATATTCGTAGAATATTTACTGGTACTACAAATCCTAAACCGCTTGACCCAGGTTCATTCTTCTCAATCAAAGAAGAAACTGCTGCATTCTATACGCAGATGAAAGTTTCGGATTATATTGGAGATATGCCTTGGAATGCATTAATTGGCTTGCGTGCTGTACAAACCAAATCTAGCTTAAAAGGCAATCTATCTCAAGATACAAACCCTAATAATCCAGGTTTGGAATATACGCCAATTGATAGAGAAACAGAAACTTTAGATATTTTGCCAAGTGCAAACTTGAAACTTTCTATTCGTCCTGATTTAGTAGCAAGATTGACAGCAGGACGTACAATCACACGTCCTAACTTCCCAGACTTAAACCCTGGTGTATCTTTATCAACTGTTGTGTCAAATACAACTGGCCTAACTGGTGGTGGTGGTAATCCTAACCTTCAACCAGTTAAATCAAATAATTATGATTTATCTCTTGAATGGTATTTCGCACCTGATGGTTTCTTAACAGGAACAGCCTTTAAACGTAATTTCAATGGTTATGTTGTTGGCTCATTTGGTAATGAAACATTTGGTGGTTTGGCATATCGCGTTTCACGACCTGGTAACTCTGGTGATGGTGAACTTTCAGGATTTGAGTTAGGATATCAACAATTCTATAGCAATTTGCCAGGCGCTTTAAGCGGGCTTGGCCTGCAAGGTAACGTTACTTGGATGGATGGCGATATAACCAATACAGATTCCGGTAAAACCGATAGTATTACTGGCGTATCTAATTTATCATATAATGTTGCATTATTGTATGAAAAAGGTTCTTGGTCAGGAAGGCTTGCTTATAACTGGCGTGATGAGTTCCTTGATGTGCGTTCATTTACTCCAACTTATGATTTATATGTTGCAGAGACCGCGCAAATGGATGGGCAAATTTCTTATAAATATAGCCCTAACTTAACATTCACGCTTGAAGGTATTAATTTACTTGATACTAACTTCAAAGACTTCTTCAAAGACCCTGCTAACCCACAATTGGATGGTTTCTTCCCTCGTGACACTCGTCGTTACGACCGTACAATTCTTGTTGGCTTCCGCTGGAAAATGTAATCAGGTAATTCTGATTAACTTATAATCTTAGTAGGGGGCTGGCTTTTTGTCATGCCCCCTTTTTTATGGAGAATCATATGAAATTAAATAGACGCGATGCTTATAAATTCATCGGCTTTAGCGCATTATTAGCGCCTTTTTTCTCAAATAAAATTTTAGCGAATGCACAACAGTTAAAAACATTAAATCAAAGCCTTAATGGAAACCTTAAACCTGTTCATGACCCGTGCATAATTGAAGAAAACGGCATTTTTCATTTATTCAGCACTTCAAATGCTGGTGAAAGTCCAGGGTTTATTCATTGGCGCACGTCAACAGATTTACGCGAATGGAAGTTCAAAGGGGCTGTTTTTCCAGAATTCCCAGCATGGGTGAAATCGGAACTTCAAAAAACACAAGGTATGTGGGCACCTGAAATTATTCATACAAATGGTGCTTTCCGTATATATTATTCACTATCTGTTTTTGGACAAAATACTTCAATTATTGCAATGGCATCCACTCCCACTTTAGACACAAGTAATCCATCATTTGGATGGAAAGATGAGGGTATAGTTTATAGATCAAATCAGCGTGATGATTTCAACGCGATTGATCCGAATGTTTTTATTGATACAGACAATAAGCAATACTTAAGTTTTGGAAGCTTCTGGACTGGTATAAAACTTATAGAAATAGACCCGCTTACAGGCAAGCCTTATGATATTAACGCCAAACTAGTTTCCCTTGCAAGACGAAGGTTCCCAGGGGCAATAGAAGCACCGACCATAATAAAACGTGGCGATTTCTATTATCTATTCGCATCATTTGATTTTTGCTGCCAAGGGGCAAATAGTACCTATTTTATGGGCGTTGGCCGCTCAAATAATATTAAAGGCCCATATATAGACCGCGATGGACTTAAAATGATGAATGAAGGCGGAACTATTGTTTTACACTCTGTTCAAGATAAAACTAATAGATTTAAAGGCCCTGGAGGCGGTTCAATTTTAAAAATCAAAGATAGAGAAGTTTTAGTTTATCATGCATATGATGCCAATGATAAGGGCGCACCTAATTTACGTCTATCTGTTATACAATGGACACAAGATGGTTGGCCATTAGCGTCATTATAAAAAATGCCGCTTTAAAGCGGCATTTTTATTTTAATTAAGAACCAACACACTTACTGAATGTTTAGGCACTTCTATCATTAATTTATTATTTATAGTCTTGAAATTAACATCCTTTGGAAGAACATTATTTGGATTTTCAAAAGTATTTATTGCATCAATTTTTGAATGCGTGATTGTTTGCCCCACGGCGCTATTGGCTTTAAAACCAATCTGATTGGCATCGATTAAAGCCGAATTATTCGCATCAAGATTTACAATACTTAGATAGATTTTTCCGTCTTTTGCTTTTACCGCCGCTATATCAAGTTTTGGTAATTCTACATTTCCAAACACATATTTTCCAGCATCATAATTAACCTTAAGAACTTTTGAATCATGGAATGGAACATACATTTTAAAGACATGATACGAAGGCGTTAAAATCATTTTATCACCCTTTGTTAAAATCATGGCCTGTAATACATTTATCATTTGCGCAACATTGGCCATTCTTACACGTTCTGCATTACGCATAAACACATTAAAATGTATGCCGGCTACTAAGGCGTCTCTAATAGAATTTTGTTGTTGTAAAAATCCAGGGTTAGATCCTTCGGCCGGTTTATACCAAGTACCCCATTCATCAACTACAAGCGCAACTTTCTTATCTGGATCATATTTATCCATAATTGCTGAATGTTTTTGAATTAATGTTTCCATTTTAAGCGCAGATTTTAAAACATGCGCATATTCATCTTCACCGAATTTCTCACCTGAATAATGTGGCGGCCATTGATTAAATCCCGAATAATAATGCAAAGATAGGCCATCCATACCCCAACTAAAGATAATATCTTTAGTAATTTTCATCATTTCTTCGGTCCAACGATAATCATCAATATTGGCACCAGAAGCTATGCGAAGCATTTTATCGACACCCTCTTTTTGTTTAGGGTCAAAATTACGAACATAGCTAGAGAATTGGCGATATTGATCGGCATAATATTCAGGGCGCATAGAACCACCACAGCCCCATGTTTCGTTACCAACGCCAAAATACTTCACTTTAAACGGAGCATCACGCCCATTCTTACGACGTTCTTGCGCAAGTGTTGTAGGCTCTACGGCCGTCATATACTCAAGCCAGTCCGACATTTCACGAGGACTGCCAGAGCCCATATTACCTGAAATATATGCATTTGAACCAATTTGATCAATAAAATCCATAAACTCATGAGTACCAAAACTATTTGGTTCGATAACACCGCCCCATAAAGCATTTAGAGTCTTTGGTCTTTGCTCTTGCGGTCCAATTCCATTTCGCCATTTATAATCATCAGCGAAGCAGCCGCCAGGCCAACGAACATTTGGAATCTTCAATGGCTTTAAGGCGGCAACTACGTCATTTCTTATACCGCGAGTATTCGGTATTTTTGATTGTGGGCCAACCCAAATTCCGTCATAAATTCCTGTTCCCAAATGCTCAGCGAATTGACCAAATACATTGGCGTGCAATACAGCACCTTCTGATTTAGCATCAATTGTAAGACTAACTGGCGCTTTTGTATTTGTTTGCGCACTAAGACTTAATGGAAATATAGAAAAAGCAAATAATGCTATCCCAAGGAATTTATTGCGTTTTTTGGGTTTCATTATTTCCTCACAGTTTATTTATGACTATTTTCTTTTCTGAATCTGTTTTTAATTCATTGGCAATAGAAAAATCAAAGGCATCGGCCGAGATTTCAAACACATCACCGTCAATTGTCTTAAAGCCGTCAGCAAATGAAGCTGTCGCAGTGCCAAAGAAATGAACATGGAAATCACCCGAAACACGGAAAAGATCATATTTAAAATGGTGATATTCAAGGTTTGCAATTGTATGAGACATATTATCTTCACCAGATAAGAAGCCCTTTTCCCAGACAATTTTGCCATCTCTTCTTATTGCCGATTTGCCAGTAATATGATTTGGCAATTCACCTGTTATAAGTTCAAAGCCAATTGATGCCACCCTAAGCTTTGAATGGGCAAGCCATAGATAATTACCTTTTTCAACAATATGGTCCGAAAACTCATTTGCCAATGCAAAGCCAAGCCTATTAACCGAGCCATTCTCGCCGATAAAATAAATGCCGGCTATTTCTGGCTCTTCGCCACCATCAAGTGCAAATGAAGGGCTTAATAAAGGATTGTTTAATTCAACTAAATTATGGCCATTGCCTTTATAAAACCATTCAGGCTGCGCACCAATTTCACCGGCTTTAGGTTTCCCATTTTCAAGACCCATATTAAACATGCGCATTGAATCAGTAAGCGCCGCAGGATTTTCCTTTGTGGCCTTATGCATTTTATCGCGACCCTCAGCCGAGCCAAGATGCGTTAAGCCAGTGCCTGTTAAATGAATATGGGTTGGATCTTCATGATTAATAATTGGAAGAATATTACCATTTTTTGCTAATTCTTCTATATTAACAATTTCACCCAAACCAAGTTCATTTGCCACAGCTTCTAGTGATTTTGATTTAGAAATTGCAATATTTGCAAGTTCCATAATATTCTTAACACCAGAAATTATTTTATAATCGTCTGAAACTTTACCAGCTAAGGCAAATTCACCATTATTTGTTTTAATATTTATTAAATGCAATTTATTATCCTCTAACTTGTCAGACAAATACAAAATTCAATCAAGTTTTGCAATCTCTTTTAACGATTATACCTGAAATTATACTTATACAATAATCCCGTTTTATCCATTGATTATTTTATTAATTTAAAACTTCCAGCCGTTTCTTTTGAAAAGAAAGACCAGTCAGATGGCGATAAATTAATACTTCCGATTTTAGAGTCTTTAACTGAATTACTTGCAAGACCTTTTAAGAAGCGCGTTGTTAAAACCCCTGCGCCACCAAATACAATTACACCATTATTGCCGCCTTTAATTTCACCCTTATCATTTGCGCTTAGTTTAATTCCGCCTGAACCTGTCATATTTGCAAAGCTATATTCAGGACTTATTGAAATTGTAGTAGTACCTTCATTAGATCTTAATACTGATGCATATGCAGATCCTAAATTAATCATTCCCGAATCCACGGCCACCGCAGGATAGAAAATCTGATTATCGGTAGAAGTACAATCCCAAGCAATCACATTTGTCCCTGGCTTGGTTAAAAACGCAAAAATATCGGCGCAAATGCTTGTTCCATTCCCAAGAGTTCCGTTTGACCTAAAAGACCAATTTTGATCCGCAGAATTATTGCAGTTTTTAAGCACTAAAGGTGAGCCTTTAGTATTACTTGCAAGACATTTTGAACCATTTGTAATTTGACCCGCACTACCATTTGCAAATTTTAATTTCTGATTATTTGAAGTATCACAATTATTAATGATAATCGTACCGTTTAAAGTTGCTTCTAAACATTGTCCCTGCGCGAAATATGAAGCTATGACCGATGTCCCGATTATATTTATTTCAGCGGCATTTGCACCCATTTTACTTAAATCATTAGTTACCAATGTAACTCTCTTAGGGAAAAATTTTTGATTTTCAGTGGCAGTACATTCCCATGCAATAACAGGCGTTCCAACATCAGATTTGAAGTTTAAAATATCAACACAATCATCTTTTAAATTACTCATTGTGCCATTTTCATTAAATCCCCAATCTTGAGATTCAAGTTTTTGACATTCTTGCAATAATAATGGCTCACCGCGACGCGTTACATCTACGCATTTGCCTTTATGTTGTAATTGCCCGTGATCGAGTTCTGAAAAGCTAAGATTCTGTTCAGGCTTGCCACTACATTTAGCAATTACTAAAATATTATCACCATTAACTTCTAAACAGAAATCAGAAACAAAATTAGTTCCAACCGACATTTGCGTTGTTTTAGTTTTAACATCTGTTTGGGCATAAGCATTGCTTCCCAATAAGCCAAGTATAAATGTAAAAATTAGCACTAATTTAAGTTTCATAACTCACTTCCCTGCTTTTAATTTAATATTACCTCAGACAAATAAACCTTGTCCTTTGTATATTTTTAGTATTTTTGTATGGTTATAAGCGAAATTAATTAAATTACAATATATTTTTTTATATATTGTCTGACAAATAAAATGCTATACAAAAAAGCCGCCCCTAAAGGCGGCTTTTCAATAAAACTTTTATCAATCTAATGATTATCGCGTGGCAGTCCGTGGGTTTGAGCTATCCTTTGATACGATACCGCTTCTTCAAGACAAGCACCGCTACCCATTTGACCAACAGAATTTCTTTGCATTTCTTGCCAAGGCGTTTGGCTTGCTGGGAATTTAAAGCCGCCAGCCGCTTCAAGTGCTTGACGTCTTGTTGCGATTTCTTCATCGGAAATAAGCATATTAACTTGGTTGAGATTAAGATCAACGCGTACCATATCACCAGTTTTAAGAATGGCTAAATTACCGCCTGCTGCCGCTTCAGGAGAAGCATTAAGAATAGAAGGTGAGCCCGAAGTACCCGATTGACGGCCATCGCCAATACAAGCAAGCGAATGCACGCCCTTTTTAAGCAAATAATTAGGTGGGCGCATATTAACAACTTCGGCCGCACCAGGGTAGCCAATCGGCCCCGCACCGCGCATGAATAATATACAAGTTTCATCAATATTAAGCGCTTCATTATCAATATTATGATGATAATCTTCTGGGCCGTCAAAAACTATCGCACGGCCTTCAAATGCCATAGGATCTTCTGGATTATTTAAATATCTTTGTTTGAATTCTTCACTTATGACGCTTATTTTCATAACCGCTGAATCAAATAAATTACCTGATAAAACTCTGAAACCTGCACGCTCTTTGATTGGGGTGTCATAAGGTTTGATTACATTAGTGTCTTCAATTTCTGCATTTTTGCAATTTTCACCTATGGTTTTGCCATTCACAGTCAAAGCATTTTCATTAATAAGGCCTTTGCCCATTAATTCACGTACTACCGCAGGAACACCGCCGGCATGGTGATAATCTTCGCCAAGATATTCACCCGCAGGCATAAGATTAACTAAAAGCGGCACTTCTTCACCGAATTTTTGCCATTCTTCAACTTTTAAATCGACACCAATATGACGCGCCAAAGCATTTAAATGGATAGGTGCATTAGTTGAACCGCCAATTGCCGAATTAACGCGAATTGCATTTATAAAGGCATCTTTAGTTAAAATATCAGAAGGCTTTAAATCTTCATAAGCCATTTCAACAATACGTTTACCAGTTAAATAAGAAATTTCTTGTCTATCACGATGTGGCGCAGGGATAGCCGCAGAACCCGGTAATTGCATGCCCAAAGCTTCTGCAAGACTATTCATAGTGGTCGCAGTTCCCATTGTATTACAATAACCAGTTGATGGTGCCGATGAAGCCACAAGTTTAATAAAGCCTTGATAATCAATCTCGCCCGCTGCCAAAAGCTCACGAGCTTTCCAAACAATAGTGCCAGAGCCAGTACGCTGTCCTTTATACCAACCATTTAACATTGGACCGACAGAAAGTGCGATTGCCGGAATATTAACCGTTGCCGCCGCCATTAAGCATGCAGGGGTAGTTTTATCGCAACCAATTGTAAGAACCACGCCATCAAGCGGATAGCCATATAAAACTTCTACTAAGGCCAAATAAGCAAGGTTTCTATCAAGACCTGCGGTTGGACGCTTACCAGTTTCTTGAATTGGGTGAACCGGGAATTCAATAGGAATACCGCCAGCTTCACGGATACCATCGCGCACTCTATCGGCAAGCACTAAATGGTGGCGATTACAAGGTGATAAATCTGAACCTGTTTGGGCAATACCAATAATAGGCTTGCCAGACTGTAACTCTTCTAAAGATAATCCAAAATTCATATATCTTTCAAGATATAGCGCAGTCATATCGACATTTTCAGGATTATCAAACCAAGCTCTTGAGCGGAACGGAACTTTAGGGGTCTTTTTTTCAGTCATTATAAATTGTTTCGTATTTAGGTTTAGTTGATCTTAATAATTGTATCGTAATTAAATGTTTGAGTAGTTACAGAAACTTGTTCCATATTCGCAATGGCAAACAACAGCATTATGTCCCCCTCATTATATTAATTGCTTTGTAAAAAGTAGTAAAACATATATTTTAATTAAGTATTACAAATAAACGTAAAAAATAAATCAGACAATAGAGAATATCTTTTTTTTTAACTTATTTACAGAAGTTTTTAAGTAAAAAAAGATAATAGAAAAATTAAAATATAATTTTTAGAAATAATTCCAATAAAATTATAAAAGCACTACTTGAAATTTATTTTATTGTATTGTTTACTGATTAAAAACTGGAAACAATGTGCATAAAAAATTTTCTTTTAAACAAAAAAATAAATGGGTAATTGAGAGAAGTTGGAACGACACACAAGAGCCATTAACTTATAAATTACTATATGATAGACAATTTAGTGAACTTGGCGAAGAACATGAAGAATATATTAGATGGGTCGAAAAAGCTATAAATAGCACCGTTCTTGAAGAAATTGCGCAAGTAAATCTTATATTTAATCCTAGCTTTGAGCATTTATGCGTTCACCATATAAGGGTATTCCGCAATGACACTTTAATTTGGCAAGCCCAAGAAGAAGATTTCGAAATTTTTAGACGCGAACGTAATATTGAAAAACGTATTTATGACGGATGCTATACTGCCAATTTAATTATTCCTAATTTTCAAACTAATGATATTTTGGACGTTGCATATACTCGTATTGGCTCCCACCCCGTGGCGAAAAGCTTTATAGATACAACAATCGTCTTTAATTATGGCATTAAAGAACAAAAAATGCATTATAGATTATTATTAAAAAATGCGACTGAATTAAATTTTTATAAAATTAATAATCCTATAGAACCGATTATTACTGAATATTCTGATTATAAAGAATATTATTGGAAGGTAGAAGACACAAAAATTATTGAAAGCGAATATAATTCGCCGCCAAGTTATTATTCAAATGATTTTATTTTTGTCGCGACAAAAGCGGAGTGGTCAGACATAGCAGATATTTTTCGAGAGAATTATATACTTAATGACGAAATTCCAAACGAATTAATTGAAATCTTAAATGATCTAAAACTTAGATATAAATATAATAAGCAATTATGCCTTGAAACAATTAAATATGTCCAGAATTCAATTCGTTATCTTGCAATTTCGATTGGCGAAGCTGGCTTTATTCCAAGAAGATTAACGGATATTTGGAATACAAAATATGGTGATTGCAAAGAAAAATCTTTGCTTTTGGTATATTGTTTAAAATATCTTGGTTTTGACGCCGCACCTGCACTTGTTAATACAAGTACAAAAGAAGAGCTTAGCAAAATTATACCAAGGCTTTATGCCTTTAATCATTGCATTGTGCGCGTAAAAATAAATGATGAAATTTCTTATTTTGACCCGACAACTACTGATCAAGAAGGTAATTGGGAATGCTTTATGCGCCCATATTTTTCTAATGCGCTTCCATTAATTGAAAACGCAACCATTGAAGCAATACCAATTAATAAAGGCCTTACAGAAATTGAAGCTTATGAAGTTTGGGATTTTGAGCATTCAAAAACAGGAGTTCAAGTTAAATTCCATATAAAGACATTTTGGCGTGACTATATGGCAATTAATCTTAGGACTGATTTAACCAGAAAATCAAAAGAAGCCATAAGTAATAATTATAAAGAATATTATGAAAATAAATATGGGCCTTTAAAAAATACTCAAGAAACCAGCTTTATCGAAAATAAAGATAAAGATGAATTTGAAATTAATGAATATTATGAATTTGAAAAGCCTTTAAAATACTCATCTGATCATTCTAAAACTCAATTTTTTTGGAATCCTGAAGAATATTTGCCAGACTTTATTATTGATACTGACAAGACACGTGTTTCACCTTTTTATCTTGGCTTTGAAAGACATAAGCATAGAGAAGCAATTTTTAATATGGCTTGGCCACATTCTATTGATGGATTTATTTTAAATATTAAAGAAGAAAAATGGCAGGCCTCTTATTTTTGGGAAGTACCAAAGCCAAATCAACTTATTGTGAAGCATGACTTTAAATGTAGTGGCGGCGTAATTGAAGTGGATCAACTAGCCAATTTCATTAAACAAGTAGAAAAATGCCGACAAAATAATGGCGTTGGTTTTCTTATTCCTTCACATAGCAATAAATTTTTAAATTATTTACAAACTAATTGGCCTATACTTATTCCAACTTTTATTTTTCTAACTATTTATTTTTTATATGGACGATGATTTTTATTTATTATAGTAAGATATCAAGAAAATAATCGTAGAAAATGAAAAGAATATTTTTCTATTTCGCATTATTCTTGCATTGTATTTTTGCAATAAGTTGTAATAGCTTATTTAAAAATAATGAAACTATAGTTATTCAACATTATAGGCCTAAAAAACCAAATGCGTTTACGCCTATTGTTGATTATGGCAAGTTTCAATATGTTTATAATAATAAAGACGGATATCCCTTAAAAGTAATATTTAATGTTAATGAAATCATTGAGCGTAGAGAATTTGATGTTGATACACCCTCTGAACACAATATGTCCTTTTCTTATAAAAACTATGCGATTGAGGTTATTGGATGTAATGGACCAAAATTAAATATAGAAAAATTTGACTTTCCATCAGAAAAAGAGATTTTCGGTTTTGGTGATAAAACACTAAATTTTATAGAAATAAATTTGAAAAATAATCAAAATGAATGCGATACTCGCAATTTAGATATTAAATTATTTCTTTCACAGATTTATGGCTTAGGTGACCTTTTATTAAAAGTTGAATATGACAGCGCGCGTGGTTTTTACTGGAAGGCATTTGAAGAATCTAACTTTGTTCAAGGAATTCAATGGAAATCTATTGAAACTAATAATAGCAAACCACAAGTAATTCAAAATTCTGAATTAAATAAAAACAATGCATCCCTACCCGATACTTTTATTGAAGAGTATATTCTTAGTGATTCCAAACACAGGATTAAAGAAACAAATGAAGATATTAAATATAATTATGAAATTAAGATGATAACTGATTTTGAAGAAAATAAAATCGATAAAAATAAAATTATTTCTTCTGTGAAATTATATTCATGTGGCAAAGAAGTAATTAATTTTGAATCCAATCAATTTTATAATTATAAAAACTATCATGAACGAATTATTAGCAAATCTAATAAACCAAAATACAGAAAAATTAATAAAGATATGCAATTACAAAATCTAAATCCAATTATTAGTAACTACAGTCACTATATATCTTATAAAAAAGATGAAGACATTAAATCATGCAATAATGTTGTTAATGGTTTTAGTTATGGTTTTGGAAATGATGTTATCCTCAATAAAAATTTCGTAAAAAACGAAGATTATTATGAGCTTCTGAACCAAGGCGGCAGCAAAAGAGTCTTATATAGTTTAGACAAGCCAAATTGGATAATATTTTAAAAAGGGAAAAAATATAAGTCTTGTTTCAAAAGAAATGCTTTAATAATTAACCCACTAAAAAGCGATGTTTATAGTTGGAATTCTTATCAATATTTATTTTTTATATGGACGATGATTTTTAACAAAAAAAAGCGGCATTACTGCC